>JASFSI010000010.1:0-14375 GCA_050114495.1 Lysobacterales bacterium
CAGACGTTCCAGCTGCGTCTCGGCGGAGCGCACTGCCCGGGTCAGCGGACTCAGCCGTCGGCGCCGCTCGGCGTCCTCGCGGCGTTTTTGGCGGCGGTCTGCGGCTGCGTTGCCCGGCGTTGAAGTTTCGTTCCCGGCCTCGTCCGGGTCGTCGCGGGTTTTCAGCCAGGCGGCGTAACCATCGATATCCCGGTCGAAACGATCGACCCGCCCGTCGTGCACCACGAGCAGTTCGTCGCAAACGCTGCGCAGCAGGTGCCGGTCATGGGATATCACGACGATGGCGCCTGGAAATTCCAGCAGGGCACGGCCCAGCGCCTGGCGCATCTCGAGATCGAGATGATTGGTCGGTTCGTCGAGCAGCAGCAGGTTGGGCCCTTCGCGGACCATCAGCGCGAGCACAAGCCGCGCTTTTTCGCCGCCCGAGAACGGTGCCACCGGCTCGAAAATGCGTTCACCGCCGAAACCGAAGCCACCCAGGTAACGGCGAAGCTCCGCCTCGCTGATGCCCGGATCGATGGAGCGCAGGTGGCTGGCGGGGCTTTCCTCGGGATCGAGCTGATCCAGTTGGTGCTGAGCGAAATAGCCGATGCGCGTGTTCTGGCTGAGCCAGCGTTCGCCGTCGAGCAGCGTGCTGCCGTTTGCCAGCGCCTTGACCAGGGTCGACTTGCCGGCGCCGTTGACGCCGAGCAGGCCGATGCGGTCGCCCGCCGAGATCAGCAGGTTCACGCCGGACAGGACAGGCTGCCCGTATCCCGCTTCCACCGCTTCCAGGCGTGCGAGGTGCTGCGGCTGGCGTCCCGGGTCCCGGAACTCGAAGTGGAAGGGTGAGTCCACGTGGGCTGGCGCAATCTGCGTCATACGTTCGATCATCTTCAGGCGGCTCTGGGCCTGGCGCGCCTTGGACGCCTTGTAGCGAAAGCGGTCGACGTAGGACTGCAGGTGCTTGATTTCTTTTTGCTGGCGCGTGTACATGGCCTGCTGCTGCGCCAGGCGGGCGGCACGCATGGATTCGAAATCGCTGTAGTTGCCGCTGTAGAAGTGGATGCCCAGCTGGTCGAAATGCCCGATTCCGCTGCAAACCGCGTCCAGGAAGTCCCGGTCATGGGAGATCACCAGCACCATGCCGGGATAGCGGCTCAGCCAGCGCTCCAGCCACAGGATCGCGGGCAGGTCGAGGTGATTGGTCGGTTCGTCCAGCAGCAGCAGGTCCGAGCGGCACATCAGTGCACGGGCCAGGTTGAGCCGCATGCGCCAGCCGCCGGAAAAAGCGTCGACCGGGCGGTTTTCGTCCGCTACTGAGAATCCCAGGCCGTGCAGCAGTCTCGCGGCCCGGGATTCCGCGCTGAAACCGTCAATGGTCTCCAGCCTCTCGAACAGGCGGTGAACCTGTGCGTCGTCGCCGGACCGCTCGGCTGCCTGCATCGCCCGCTGGATGTCACGAAGCTCGGTATCACCGTCCTGGACAAAATCCAGTGCACTGCGTTTGCCCGACGGGCTCTGCTGCTCGACATGGGCGATCTGCAGGCCCGGGCTGAGTTCGACTTCACCCTCGTCCTCTTCCAGTTCGCCGCGCAGCAGGGCGAACAGCGAGGACTTGCCGCAGCCGTTCGGGCCGACCAGGCCCAGCCGCTGCCCGGCGTGGACCTGCACGGTCACTTCCTGAAAGAGGAGCTTGTTTCCCCGTCGCAGGCTGAGGTTTTTCAGATTAAGCACGATTTTTTGGCGGCGGATCGTTTGAAGGGGGCTATTATAAGCCGCAGAACCATGAGGAATACGCTTTACATTCTGCTCGTACTGCTTGCCGTGCTGCTGGTCAGGAACTGGGAGCAGCGGCCCATTGAGCACCCGCCCGGTGTGCTGGTCCCGGAAATGCCCAGGCAGTTGAAGCTGGCCGCGCCCGAACCCTTTGCCGTTGAGCGCTTTACCGTCACGCCGAGGGCGAAGTACAGCATCCGGGCCCGGGTGCTGTCCCGCGAAAACTACTGGCTGGGCGATGAGGCGGACCTGTCACCGGTCGATCTCGCGCTGGGTTGGCGCGCGATGTCCGACCAGGTGGTGCTCGACCGCATCGCGATCCGGCAGAGCGGACGGTGGTATTTCACGCGCTACGAGCACCCGGCGCCGATCAGCGACACGGAAATCATCAGCAGCAGCGCCAATGTGCATTTCATTCCGGCGAACGACCGGATACGCGACAAGCTGGACGATATTCGCGTTGGCGACGTCATCGAGGCGCACGGTTACCTTGTCGACGTCGACCGCGACGACGGGTTCCGCTGGCGCACGTCGCTGACGCGGCAGGACACGGGCGGCGGTTCCTGCGAACTCTTTTATGCCGAGCAGTTGTATATCGAGCCGAGGCCGTGAGGCTGCGGTTTGTCCTCCCCGTCATCCCGGAATTTGCCGCAGGCATAGATCCGGGATATCCAAACCTGACCAGGGTTTGGGGTAAGTAACTTAATTCGAACCCTTGTCCTTGTTGAGCCCCAGTCGCTCGTGCATCAGCGGGCTCGTGGTGGTGTACTGCACGCGCACTTTTTCCTCGGGTCTGAGGTGCGCCTGCACCCCGAAGGCGGCGAGGGCAGCCTCGTGGAAGCCGCTGAGGATGAGTTTTTTCTTTCCCGGGTAGGTGTTGATGTCGCCCACGGCGAAGATGCCGGGCACGCTGGTCTGGAATTTTTCGGTATCGACCGGTATCTGGCGCCGTTCGATCTCCAGTTCCCAGTCGGCGATCGGACCCAGGTTCGGAGACAGTCCCCAGAACACCAGCACTTCGTCGGCTTCGACCCGCGATGTTTCTCCATCCGGCCCGATGAGTTCCACGCCGCCAAGCGCGCCGTCGGCTTCGAAAACCGCGCGCACATTGCCCTGGATTTCCCGCAGGCCTTCGCCGGCGGCCAGATCTTTCATGCGCGAGACGGACGCAGGCTGAGCCCGGTACTCGTCGCGGCGGTGGACCAGGGTAATGTGCTCCGCTTTGCCGTGCAGTTCCAGGGTCCAGTCCAGGGCGGAATCGCCGCCGCCCAGGATCACCAGTTTTTTACCCGTGAACCGGTCCGGGTTGCGCACGGCATAGTGAATGTTCGTTCCTTCGAACTTCTCGGCGCCGCGGGCGCGCAGGCGGCGCGGTTGAAAGGCGCCCAGTCCCGCGGCCAGTACGACCGTGGCCGTGTCGAAACGTGTTCCGGCCGTCGTTTCCAGCAGGAATCGCCCGTTTTCCTGTTTTTCCAGCGAAGCGACCATCTGTCCGAGGTGAAAGTTCGGGCTGAACGGCTCGATCTGTTCCATAAGCCGGTCGACGAGTTCCTGCGCGCCGACCACCGGGTAGGCCGGGATATCGTAGATCGGCTTATCGGGATAGAGCTCCGCCAACTGCCCGCCGACCTGCTTCAGCGAGTCCACGACGTGGGCGCGGATATCGAGCAAGCCGAGTTCAAAAACCTGGAACAGCCCGCTGGGGCCTGCGCCGACGATGACGGTGTCCGTTTCGTGTGTCACTGTGTCTTCACCTGTTTGATTGCTGCCGCCGGTTTTGCGCGGTCCCGTGATCTGCTAAGTTGGGCCGGTCACGGCGGATTGAAACTGTGTAGCCTAGCCTCATGGAACAGCAAAGGGAAATCAAGCTCGAAAACTCGTGGAAAGAGCGACTGGCGGATGAATTTTCGCAGCCGTACATGTCTGAATTGCGCGCTTTCCTGCTGGAGCGAAAGCGCCGGGGCGCGACGATATACCCGCCCGGGAACCAGATTTTCAACGCACTGGACTCGACCCCGTTCGATCGCGTGCGAGTGGTAATTTTCGGGCAGGACCCCTACCACGGCCCCGGGCAGGCGCACGGCCTGTGTTTTTCCGTGCCCGAGGGGGTGCCGGTGCCACCGTCGCTGGTCAATATCTACAAGGAAATTGCTGACGACCTCGGGCTCAAGCCGCCGCCGCACGGCAACCTGCAATCCTGGGCCGAGCAGGGCGTTCTGCTGCTCAACGCGGTGTTGACGGTGGAACGTGGCCAGGCCAGCGCGCACCAGGGCAAGGGTTGGGAACGCTTCACGGACCGCGTGGTGTATGAACTGAACGAAGGACGGGAAAACCTCGTATTCCTGCTGTGGGGCGCCTACGCGATGAAAAAGGGTGAAATGATCGACCGCGAGCGCCACCTGGTGCTGACCGCACCGCATCCTTCACCGCTGTCGGCGCACCGGGGATTTTTCGGCTGCCGGCATTTCAGCAAGGTGAATGCCTGGCTGGAACGGCATGGCATGGAACCCGTCAAGTGGGCGTGACGTCAGCACCGTCATTCTGAAAACGGCGAATAACGATTGCCACCGTCATCCCGGAATTCGCGCAGCGAATATCCGGGATCTCCCAACGGCAAAACCGGGGCCAGAGTAGCTCAGCAGCTCTGACCACATGTTCTACGAAAGGAAAATCCAGCTCCCCAGCCGCACCCAGATGAACAGCAAAACCATGCAGCTGACCGCGTAAGCGGCAAAGCGGTGGTTGACGTCGTTGTAAGTGCAATGGATCAGGCTGTGCGCCGCGCGCAGTCCGACGAAAGCCCAGGAAAGCCAGACCAGCACCGGGTCCTGGATCAGCAGGATCATCGACAGCAGCCCGGCAAGGTAGAACAGCACCGGCAGTTCGAACAGGTTCTTGAGGTTGTTCGAAGCCGCCGCGGAAGCCGGCATCAACGCGTGCGCCTCAGCACGGTCTTTGAGCTTGCGCACGTCGATCTTCTTTTCGAAAATTTCCGGGATACGGCGCGCAAACAGGTAGAACCAGACCCCGAAGGTCAGCCCGACCATGGCGAGCAGGGGCAGCACAATGGGGCGGTAGAACATGGAAGCTCCTTTGTATGGGCCCAGGGTGGCTCAGTTACCTTGACCGCTGTTTTACCTAGTCCAGCATGTGCGGGCAAACCAGCACGACGCCTTCGGGTGTGACTTTGAAACGCCTGGCGTCCTCGGCGTGGTTCTCGCCGATCACCGTGCCGTCCGGGATGACACAGCGTTTGTCGATGACCGCGCGCGTGATGCGGCAGTTTTTGCCGATTTTCACCTGCGGCAGGACAACGGTCTGGATCAGTTCGCTGCCCTCGTCCACGGTTACGCTGGAGAACAGCAACGACTGCTTGACGTAAGCCCCGGACACGATGCAGCCGCCGGAAACCATCGAGTTGGTCGCCATGCCGATACGCCCCGAGTCGTCGAGAACGAACTTGGCCGGCGGCAGCTGCTCCTGGTAGGTCCAGATCGGCCAGTTTTCATCGTAGAGGTTCAGTTCGGGCCGCACCGAGACGAGTTCGAGATTCGCCCGGAAGTAGGCGTCCACGGTGCCCACGTCGCGCCAGTAGCTCTGGGCCCGGGTCTTGACGTCCTGGAAGGGGTAGGCGAATACGCGGTGGGTTTCGATAAGCGAAGGAATGATGTCGTGGCCGAAGTCGCGCGTCGAATCCGGGTTGGCCGCGTCCTTCTGCAGCACGTCGATCAGGAATTCACGGTCAAACACGTAGATGCCCATCGAGGCCATGGCGGCATCCGGGTTGCCGGGCACCGGCTCGGGGTTGACCGGTTTTTCCGCAAAGCGCTTGACGCGGTTGTCCTTGTCGATGGACAGCACGCCGAACCCGGTCGCCTCGTGCAGCGGCACGCGGATCACGCCGACCGTGGCGTCCGCCTTGCTTTCACTGTGCGCCGCGATCATCGGGCCGTAGTCCATCTTGTAGATGTGATCGCCGGCGAGGATCAGGACGTGCTCTGGGCCGTGCTCACGGATTTCGTTGATGTTCTGGTAAATGCAGTCGGCAGTGCCCTGGTACCAATGCTCTCCCATCTGCTGCTGGGCCGGAATGATCTGGATGAACTCACCGAATTCGCCGCGCAGGTAGCCCCAGCCGCGGTTGACGTGCTGGATCAGCGAGTGGGCCTTGTACTGCGTGAGGATGAACACCTGGCGAATGCCCGAGTTGACGCAGTTGGATAGCGGAAAGTCGATAATGCGGAACTTGCCGCCGAACGGCGTGGCAGGCTTGGCGCGGATTGCCGTCAGGTCTTCAAGCCGGGAACCGCGCCCTCCCGCCATGATCATTGCCATCGTGCTTCGGGTCAGGCGGCTGACGAAACGCCCCGACTTTCTGGGAATCATGCTTTTTTTCTCCTGTTTGACAATCCCGCTATCCTGTACCATTTATGATACGCAGTTCATGGGTACAAATCAGTGTATATAACGAAAAAAACGCGCTCATCATGACCCCGGGCAACCCATTCACGCTGGATGCTTCATCGGGACACGTCGTCGACCTGGCCGAGGGCCGTCACGGCGATCCTTTTTCCGTGCTGGGACGGCATGCCGCCCTCGAGCGCGAGGTGATCCGCTGTTTCCAGCCGCGCACGCTGAATTTATGGCTGGTGGACAAGAGCAAGCCGATGCAGCGTGTACCCGGTACCGACCTGTTCGAATACCTGGCTGAACCGGGCGAAATCCCGGCGCATTACGAGGTTCTGCGCGAGACGGATTACGGCGTCCGTTTTACCCGGCACGACCCGTATGCCTTCGGCGTGCAGCTCAACATCGACGAGATGGCGGCCTTCAACTTTGGCCATCACCGTTACGCTCAGCGGCTGCTGGGCGCCCGCCCGCACGAAGTGGATGGCATCGCCGGCACCCTGTTTTCGGTCTGGGCTCCGAACGCGGGTCGCGTCAGCGTCATCGGCGATTTCAACGAGTGGGACGGGCGTTTCCACGCGATGCGTTTTCATGCCGAGCAGGGCATCTGGGAGCTGTTCGTTCCCGACATACACGAAGGCAACTACCGTTTCGAAATCCGCAATGCCGAAACCGGTGAGTTGCATGTCCGCTCCGATCCCTTTGCGCGCGCCACCGAGTACCGGCCCGGCACCGCCAGCATCATCACCGGCGCACCCCGGCACGAGTGGCGGGACGAGGCCTGGGAAAACGAAAAAGCGGCGGGCGGCTGGCATGCGAAGCCGATGTCGGTATACGAGGTTCATGCCGGCTCCTGGCGGCGCAACGAGGACGGCAGCTTCATGGGCTACCGGCGCATGGCCGAGGAGCTGTGTTCTTACGTCAAGCACCTGGGTTTTACCCACATTGAACTGCTGCCGATCACGGAACACCCGCTGGACGAGTCCTGGGGTTACCAGACGACGGGTTATTTCTCGCCGACCAGCCGCTTTGGTTCGCCGGACGATTTCCGCTGGTTCGTAGACCACTTTCACCAGAACGGGATCGGCGTGATCCTCGACTGGGTGCCGGCGCATTTTCCGCGTGACGGTCACGCGCTGGCCAACTTTGACGGCAGTGCGCTGTACGAATACCACTGTGGCATCAAGGCCGGCCATCCGGAATGGGGCACGCTGGTTTTCAACTACGAGCGCAACGAGATCCAGAGCTTCCTGATTTCCAACGCGATCTACTGGCTGAAAGAATTCCACCTCGACGGCCTGCGCGTCGACGCCGTTGCCTCGATGCTGTACCTGGATTTCGGGCGCAAGGACGGCGAGTGGATTCCCAACGAGTACGGCGGCAACGAGAACATCGAGGCCATCGAGTTCATTCGCAAATTCAACGAGGCGGTCGGCCACGAGTGCCCGGGCTGCGTGACCATCGCCGAGGAATCGACGGCCTGGCCGGGCGTCACGCATCCGACGTCTTCGGGCGGACTGGGTTTTGGCCTGAAGTGGAACATGGGCTGGATGAACGACACGCTGGAGTACTTCAAGAAAGAACCGGTTCACCGCAAATTCCACCAGAACCTGCTGACCTTCGGCCCGCTGTACGCTTTCGACGAGAACTTCATGCTGCCGCTGTCGCACGATGAAGTGGTGCACCTGAAAAAATCCCTGTTCTCGAAGATGCCGGGCGACGACTGGCAGCAGTTCGCCAACCTGCGTCTGCTGCTGACCTACCAGTGGGTCTACCCGGGCAAAAAGCTGCTGTTCATGGGCGGAGAATTCGCGCAGGCAACCGAGTGGAACTCGGGTACGGCTTTGCCCTGGGAACGCAGCCGGGAATACATGGCCGAAGGGGTGTCGAACCTGGTTCGTGACCTGAACGGATTGCACAACGACCACCCGGCGTTTCATGCCTGGGATACCGACCACCGCGGTTTCGAATGGCTGAATGGCGACGACAGCGAGCAATCCGTGGTCGCCTTTGCACGCCGCAGCGAGTCGGAGACGCTGATCGTCGTGCTGAATTTCACGCCGGTCGTGCGCAACGATTACCGCATCCCGATGATCGAGGAAGGCGCCTACTGGGAACTGTTCAACTCGGACGGGGGCGGCTACGGCGGTTCGAACCTGCTCAACCGCGAGAAATTACATACCGACCACCACGGCATGAACGGCCGCGAACACAGCCTGCGCCTGACCCTGCCGCCGCTGGCCGGTGTGGTGCTGAGAAAGGCCTGACCGCTAGGTTCGCTGCGCGCTTTCGTCACGCCCGCGAAGAAAGGGAATGACCGCGATGACCAGCAGGGCGAACAGGCTGTCCCAGTAGAAAACGGCCGCGTAGTCGATGCGTTCGGCGACCTGGCCCTGCCAGTAATTGCCGATGCTGATCGCCAGGTTGCTCATGCCCATGAACGCCGTGAACTGGGTCGCAGCTACCCGGGGATTGGTCATCCCCATGAATATGGCGCTGCGCACGCCGAAAGCCATTCCGTAAAAAAGTCCATGGGCAATGATCAGGCCGTAGAAGGCGCCTATCGTCACGGACTGCAGTCCGACCTGTGAAATCTGCGTGGCCAGCACCAGGGTGGGAATGGTCGTCAAGGCGTAAGACAGGGCCACCGTTTTCTTGACGCCAAAGCGGTCACCCATCAAACCGCCCACGATGCAGCCGACAGCCGAGACGATCGTATTGTAAATACGGAGTTCCGCGATCTGGTTGTCGTTCAGACCGTAATCGACCTGGATGGTGCCCAGCGTTGCGTACGCCAGCGCGATGGCGCCGGTGGGCAGCAGCGCGAACAGGACGCCGAACATCGGGCCTCTGCCCGAATGCCAGAAGCTCTGGTAAACCTCGCGCACGAACGACACCATCGAGTCGATCAGTTTTCGAAGCATGTGTGTCTCGCGCACGGCATTCGGGTCGGCCTCCGGGTCATACACGAAAAGCACGACGAACAGCAGGTTGAGCAGCAGCAGCCCGATGATATAGCTGAGCGCGGCCTCGAATCCGAACAGACCATAAACGAACACGGCGGCGCCGCCGCCCATGGCGATGCCGAAATATTGCCCCGCGAACATGAAGCCGTTGCCCCGGGCGCGCTCGTTTTCACGCAGCGTGCTGACGGCCAGCGAGTCGATGGCCACGTCCTGCGTGGCGCAAAAGAGGTTGTTCAATACGATCATCGCAAGGAGCAGGCGAAAGTGCTCCTTGAAGTCCACCATCGCCGTGACCGTCAGCGTGATGATCATCATGATTGTGCAGAAGATGATCCAGGCCCGCCGACCGCCCAGTCGGTGCAGCTTGATCAGGTCGATCAGGGGCGCCCAGGCCCACTTGAAGGACCACGGCAGAAAAAGTGCGGCAACGAAAGCACCGATCAGGTCCAGCGATACGCCCTGCTGCCGCATGAACGCCACCATGGCGACCGACGTGAAACCGTAGGGAATGCCTTCGGAAATGTAAAGGATGGAAAAAGCGAGGAAACGACCGTCACGCCGTGCCAGCAGGTTCTTGCGTTTCCTGGTCACGGCAACGGCCTGGCCAAGGTGCTTTTTGTCATCCTTTTCGATAGCGAACGTCCTCTGATACAAAACCGGGGCCAGAGCAGCTGCGCGACTCTGACCCCATTTCAGCGTCGTATGTTGCCAGAAAACAAGCGTCAGGGTGAGGGTTTGTTCCGACCTTGTTCAAATCATTCCCTGTTCACGGAAAAAACGCCGGATCCTCTCGTCTTCCAGCAGGGGCGCATGGACCTGCATGACCGCAGGACCCGGTGGGCTGTTGGCCTCGATAAACGATGGACCCTCCCCGGTCACCGCGATGTCCCAGCCGATATAGGGCGACGTTGCGTAGTGACGAGCCGCTTTCAACACCATGGCAACGGTTTCATTCCAGAATGGGATCGTCACCCCGGCAATCTGACCCCCGGTTTCCGGGTGCTGCTCGAACGGCTTGAGGCTCCCATCCCGTTCCAGGGATAGCGCCGTTCCCAGTTTCCCGGATTGCAGGTCGACCGGCGCGCAGACTCCGCCGAATCCGGCGTGAAAATGGTCCATGGGAAACGACCGTGAAGAACCGAAGCGGTGCACGGCACGGACCAGCACCGGCTCGTTCTCGGCGGAATCCCAGATCGTGAGCATGCGCATGGTATTGAGTGCGTCCGGATAGATGGTGTTGGAATACCGGGCCTGCTCGATGTACGGGGTCACGATGTAACTTCCCCTGCCGAGAAGGAACTTGGCCACGCTCTGCACCGTGGAGGGTTCACCATTGACTCCGATACCCGAATCACGGCTTTCCAGGATCATCACGCCGCCGCCGGCACCGCCGAACGTGGGTCGCAACACCAGTCTCTTGTTTTCGTCGAGCAAGGCGGTCAAGACCTGCAAAAAACCGGCTTCGGCATTTTGCTTCGACGCATCGGGCCACACAATGGCGCTGCCGTCGACGAGGGCGAGTACTTCAGGTGTCGGGATTTTCAGCATCGACATGTTGCAGGCGAACTGGAACTTGTCCCGCGTGGTATGGGCGCCCGGGTTATCCATCAGGTAGTTGATATCGGAAAAATCGCGCAGGTAGTCGGAAGGATCCCGCTGGTCGAGGTCGTAAAGTACATACGATTTCGAGGTAAAACCGAGCCGCCAGGCGCGCCATCGTGTGCGCAGCGGCAGTTTCAGTGGGGTTCTGCGTTCCGTGCCAAAGTAAACGATCGATTTGCGCAGCGGGGTAAGCCGTTTTTTCAGCCGGTATTCAAGGCTTGGCTTTTGGTGGATGACAGATTTCATGGGGTTCGTTTTTCCAGGCCTCAGAACACGACCTTGCGTCCTTCCCACCCGGTGTCCAGCATGGGGCAGACATCGCAGTAAACGGATTTGGCGTCGCAAAATTCGAGTTCACATTTCGGTATCCTGCCCTGGAGCGCAAAGGTCAGCCGTTCCAGGCGCTGATTATCACGACCCTTGACCAGGATGATGTCACCGTCGCCAGGGGAAAGCGACTCGATTTCACGGGCCAGTTGCGCCAGGCCCTGCTTGCCGGCCCACACCGCCCGGTCCTTGTCCATTCCGGAAGCTGTCGTGCCCTGGACATAATGACGGTACATTTTCTTGCCGCACACGAAAAACGCGTGCGTGGCCATTTCACCGATGCGCCGGCCGATTTTTCGATACAGCTCCCGCTGGTTGCCCCTCGGCTCGTTGACTTCTCCCATGACGACGAACTTGCGACGGGCCGGAATTTCCTCGAGCAGTTCAAGCGCGGCATAAATGGTTTCTTCGGCGGATTTGTAGTCGTCTCGCAGCACGACGGCGCCGGAATCCAGCGTGACCGGCTGCAAACGGCCCCTGAACGCCGGAAGCTTTTCGATTCGGGCAATCCCCGATGACAGGTCCTCACCGGCTTCCCTGGCGACTGCAGCGGCCGCCAGCACGGGATAGATCATTTTTGTTCCGTAAAACGGGGAGGAAGCCGCGATCTCCTCATCTCCGACCCTCAGGATGAAACGGGTTCCTCTCGGCCAGTCGAGACGGATGTCGTCGGCACGGACATCGTTTTCCGGGCCCAGGCCGTACGTGACACAACGGGCGCCGGTCCTTTTTGCCATCCACAGCACATTGGGATCATCGCCGTTGAGAACGGCCAGGCCGGTGCGGTCATCGAGGGCCGAAACCATCACGGATTTCTCCTGGCGCGTGGCCTCGAGCGTCTTGAAAGAGCGGTTGTGTTCGCTCCCGATGCAGGTCACCACCACGATGTCCGGACGCGCCATATCAGCGCTCTCCTTCATCTGTCCGGGACCGGATATGCCGGTTTCCAGCACAGCAAAGCGGTCCGAGGGCTTGATGCGACGGATATTCCGGGCCAGCGAAATCCCTCGGTTGCCTTCGAGCCTGGGATTCTCGGGCATTCCGAGCGCGGCAAACAGGCAACGGGTCGTCGTTGTTTTGCCGAACGAACCGACGACCGTCACGGTTTTCACGTTTTTCAGCCGAAAACGGCGGTACAGGCGTGCGGCGAGGATATGGATCGGGGTCGTGCGGATCAATATCCCGTGTCGAAGCTGCTTTCGGCCGATGGGCGTGAGCAGCAGTGCCGGTAGTTCGGAGAGGCGGTAGCGCATGGTTAAAGCGGGGGCGAAGCAGCCGGGCTGCTCCGACCCCTGCAAAAATCAGTCATCTTCGCGCAGCCAGGGCGCGGCATTCCAGATGACCTCGTCGTATTGCCTGATGGTGCGATCGGACGAAAAGAAACCCATGCTGGCGGTGTTGATCACGGCCGAACGGAACCAGCGTGTTCGGTCGCGGTATGCCGCGCCGACTTCGCGCTGGGCTCTCAGGTAGTCGTCGAAGTCCGCGGCGAGCATGAAATAGTCACCGTTGTAGAGACTCTCGACCAACGGCTTGTAACGCTCGGTATCACCGTCCGAGAACTCACCGCGCGCAATGCTCTCGAGAGCATCTTTCAGGCGCGGGCTGTCCTCGATGACCTGGCCGGGGTTGTATCCCTCGGCGCGTTTTGCCGCCACCTGGTCCGCGGTCAGTCCGAAGATGAAGATATGCTCCTCGCCGACCTGCTGCATGATCTCCACGTTGGCGCCGTCCAGCGTGCCGATGGTCAGTGCGCCGTTCAGGGATAACTTCATGTTGCCGGTGCCGGAAGCTTCCATGCCGGCGGTGGAAATCTGTTCGGAAAGATCGGCGCCGGGGATAATGATTTCCGCGCGACTGACGTTGTAGTTGGGGATATAGACGACCTTCAGGCGATCGCCGACGACCGGGTCGTTGTTCACCGTTTTGGCGATGTCGTTGATCAGCTTGATGATCAGTTTTGCCGTGGTGTAGCTGGGGGCCGCCTTGCCGCTGATGATCTTGACCAGCGGCAGCCAGTCCGCCCCCGGGTTGTCACGGATGGCGTGGTAACGGGCCACAATCTGCAGCGCGTTCAGCAACTGGCGCTTGTACTCGTGCATGCGCTTGATTTGCACGTCGAACAGCGAATCCGGGCTGACCACGATGCCGGTGCTTTTCTTGATGTACGCGGCCAGGGCCTCCTTGTTTTGCTTTTTGGCCGCGGCGAAGCGCTGGCGAAAACCGGCGTCGTCGGCCAGTGGCTTGAGTTTCTCGAGCCGTTCCAGATCGTTCACCCAGCGGTCGCCGATTTCATCGGTGATCAGCCGCGAGAGTGCCGGGTTGCAGTTGTACAGCCAGCGCCGCGGTGTGACCCCGTTGGTCATGTTGACGATGCGGTCCGGGTATACCCGGTGCAGGTCACGAAATACGGTCTGCGCCATGAGTTCGGTATGCAGTTCGGAGACACCGTTGACGTGGTGTGCGCCGATAAAGGCCAGGTTGCCCATGCGCACCGACCCGCCGTTGCCGTCTTCGTAGTCGATGGCCTTGACCGCTTCGGCAGCGATGTCCAGGTTTTTTCGGCTCAGTTCGGAGACAAAGAACGAATCGATCAGTTCGATGATCTGGAGATGGCGCGGCAGTACCCGGCCGAACAGGTCCAGGGGCCAGCGCTCGAGGGCTTCAGGCAGCAGGGTATGGTTGGTGTAGGAGATGCACTGGCGCGTGATTTCAAACGCTGCTTCAGGCTTGAAGCCGTGTTCGTCCATCAGCAGGCGCATCAGTTCAGGGACTGCCACGGCCGGGTGCGTGTCGTTGAGCTGGATCGCGGCGTGTTTCGGCAAGGCCCGCAGGTCTTCGTGCGTCAGCAGATAGCGCCGCACCAGGTCCTGCAGCGAGGCCGAGGTGAAGAAATACTCCTGCTTCAGGCGCAGTTCGCGGCCCTGCGGCGTCGAATCGTCCGGGTAAAGCACCCGTGACAGCGTCTCCGCGAGCACCTCGTGCTGGGCGGCTTCGATGTAGTTGCCCTCGTTGAAGCGGGACAGGTCGAAGGTCTGCTGGGGTTTTGCCGACCACAGGCGCAATGTGTTCACGTGGTCCGTGTTCCAGCCGGGCACCGCGATGTCGTTACCGATCGCCAGCACCTGTTCCTGCGGGGTCCACTTTGCCGTATCCGGCGAGTCGCCATTGACCGTGCCGCCAAAAGGAATTCCGTAGCGCGATTCCTGGCGACTCAGTGACCAGGGATTTTCGCCCTGGATCAGCCATTCCTCGGCTTCTTCGATCTGCCAGCCCTCATGGATGTGTTGGCGAAACAGGCCATGTTCGTAGCGG
>JASFSI010000011.1:0-13646 GCA_050114495.1 Lysobacterales bacterium
GGCCCCGCCGTGCGCGCGGCGCGACACGAAGACATCAACCTGATCACCCTGCTGATCGGCTCCAGCGATGCCGGGCTGGAGGTCCTTGCCCGGGACGGCAGCTGGGTGCCGGTGACCAGTATTCCGGGCACGATCGTGGTCAACGTGGGCGACATGATGAAGCGGCTGACCAACCACGTTCTCCCTTCCACGCCGCACCGCGTGGTCAACCCGCCGGCGGAGCGGGCCGGCGAGGCGCGTTACTCGATTCCGTTTTTCATTCATCCCGACCCGGATTTCGTGATCGAAACGCTGCCGCAGTGCATTTCGAAAGACAACCCGAACCGCTATCCGGAACCGCTTTCCTCGCACGAGTTCCTGCTCCAGCGGCTGCGCGAAAACGCCATGATGTAGGAGCGGCTTCAGCCGCGAAGTTTTACTGATCCATTGGCCGGCTGCGGACGCGTGTACCTCTTTCCATGGGACGCTCGCTTGCGCGCACATCCCTGTGCCGCTCTTCTTGCCGCCATCCAGGCGGCAAAAGCCCCTGGAAAGAGGTACACGGCGCCCTGGCCTGGGGTCAGTTGGGTGACTATCTTCGCGTCTGGCCCTGGGATGGTTCGGTCACATTGCCCTGGTAAGGCCTGGGAGCCACTCGCCGGGGCCGACGGGGCGGCTTGAGCAGCCCTGAAGTGAGAGCGCCGAGGGTTTCGCGATTTACAGTGGGCGATTGGCCCGGATGGCCAATCGAGCTTCGCAGGCATCAGGGATGTGCCTTCGAAGCGACCATTGGAACATGCGAAACACGAGGGCACCCCGAAGGGGCGCCGTAACAGGCAAACAAGCCGCCCCGTTGGTTCGGGCGATATGGTTCGTCAACCGATAACGCCGAGCGCTTTGCCGACCTTCGTGAACGCCGCGATGGCGCGGTCCAGGTGGTCCTTGTTGTGAGCCGCCGAGACCTGCACGCGGATGCGCGCCTCGTTCTTGGGCACCACCGGGAAGAAGAAACCGATCACGTAGATGCCTTCACCGAGCAGCTTCGCGGCGAACTCCTGCGCCAACGGCGCGTCGTACAGCATCACCGGCACGATCGGGTGCACGCCTTCCTTGATGTCGAAGCCGGCTGCCGTCATGCCCTGCCGGAAATAACGCGTGTTTTCTTCCAGCCGGTCGCGCAGCGCGGTGGTTTCAGACAGCATCTCGAATACCTTGATGCCGGCATTGACCAGAGGCGGCGGCAGCGTGTTGGAAAAAAGGTAAGGCCGCGAACGCTGGCGCAGCAGGTCGATGATTTCCTGGCGACCGGTGGTAAAACCGCCCGAACCACCGCCCAGAGCCTTGCCCAGGGTGGAGGTGAAGATATCGATCCGGTCCATCACGCCGTGGTGCTCGGCGGAACCCCGCCCGGTGGGACCGAGAAATCCGGTGGCGTGGCTGTCATCGACCATGACCAGGGCATCGTATTTTGCAGCCAGCGCGGTAATCTCGTCCAGCTTGGCGATGTAGCCGTCCATGCTGAAGGCGCCGTCGGTGGCGATCAGCCGCGTGCGGCAGTCCTGCGTTTCCTGCAGGGCTTTTTCCAGCGCCGCCATGTCGCTGTTCGGGTAGCGGTGACGCTGGGCCTTGCACAGGCGGATACCGTCGATGATCGAGGCGTGGTTTAGCGCGTCCGAGATGACGGCGTCCTCCGGTCCCAGCAGGGTTTCGAACAGGCCGCCGTTGGCGTCGAAGCAGGAGGTGTAGAGGATCGTATCGTCGGTGCCGAAGAATCCGGAAATCGTTTCTTCGAGTTTCTTGTGCAGGTCCTGGGTGCCGCAGATAAAGCGAACGGAAGCCAGGCCGAAGCCGTGATCGTCCAGGGCCTCGTGGGCGGCGGCGATGACCTGCGGATTGTTGGCCAGGCCGAGGTAGTTGTTGGCGCAGAAGTTCAGCACCTCGGCGCCTTCCCGGACCTTGATCTCCACGCTTTGCGGCGTGGTGATGACGCGCTCGGTCTTGAACAGGCCGGCGTCGCGGATTTCCTGGAGGGTGTCTTCGATACGGTTCTTGAAAGTCATTCCGATACCCCGGTTTGATGGCCTGGACGTAGCTTACCAGCCCGTTCGGGCCGGTAAGCTGCGTCAGGTCATAAGTCCATGGCCTGCGAAAGAATCAGAACGCGGCCCGCAGCCCGAGAACGAAGTTGCGGCCGATCTGCGGTGCCTGGTCCTTGAGGTACGACGTGCTGTTCCGGATGTCCTCGTCCAGCAGGTTGTGTCCCTTGAAGAACAGGTCCCATTGGGAGCGCTCGAAGAACGGCAGGTGCCAGTTGAATTCGACGTTCACCAGGTCGTACCCCGGCGTGGGTGTCTCGTATTCCGCGACGTCGCTGTGGTCGTCCGCATGAATCCAGGTCAGGCCGGCCTGCCAGTTGCCCCGGTGCCATTCGAGACCGCCACCGATGCGCATGGGCGGCATGAGCGGAACGTTGTGCCCGTCGTCGAGTTCTCCATCGACGTAATCAAACAGACCGAAAACCCACCAGTGGCCGCTTTGGTAGTGCCCGAGGTCGTAACGCAACTCGATTTCGCCACCGACAAAATCGGCGTCCTGCTGAGACCAGTATCGCTTCGGCAGGCCGTCTTCTTCCTCGCCGGTGTCCACCTGGTAGATGTAGTCGTCGAAGCGGTCGGTGTAAACGGTGAATGAACCGCTGAAACGGTCACTTTCCACCCGGTACGCGACCTCTCCGTGCAGGTTGCTCTCTTCCCGCAGCCTTTCATCGCCGATTTCGAAGGTCTGGCTGGCAATATGCGGGCCGAAGGCAAAAAGCTCCGCGGTAGTCGGGGCCCGTTCGGCGCGTGCCAGGCTGAAGCTCAGGTGGCTGTTTTCATTGACGTGCCAGATCGCGCCCGCGGATATCGACAGCGGTGAGAAGCTTTTCCGGACCGGTCCTTCCTCGTGGGCTTCGTATTCTTCTCCGTGTTCCCCTTCGTCGTGGTGGTCGTGCGAAAGCAGTTCCAGCGCGGTCACGTCGACGTTTTCGTAGCGCAGGCCCAGGTCGAGTTGCCAGTTGCCGAAATCCGCGCTTTCGAACCAGAACAGCGCCCCGGTTTCGGAGTTGGACCGCGGTACATACGCTTCTTCGCCGACGGCATCGAAATCGACGTCGGTATACTGCAGGCCAAACGCGCCGGTCCAGCGATTCCACGGATCGTGCTGCAATTCCAGACGAAGGTCGTCGGTGTCGCTGTCGAAAACAGTGCCAACTTCTTCCCCTTCGAACTCGGTATGCGTGTAGGCGGTGTTCACGAACCTGAAACTGAGCTGCTCGAAACCGGCGAAGGGGTCCGTGCCTGCGATCTCGGCATCCCAGCGCCGGGATTCGAGCCCGACCGTGACGAGTTCTTCCTCTTCCCCGTGTTCATCGTCATGCTCTTCGTCGTGTTCTTCGTTGTGCTCTTCGTGTTCGTCCCCGGGGTGATGGTGGTGGGCGCCGGGAATGCCGTAGTCACTGTTGTAGTCTGTCAGGGACAGCCCCAGGCGCCAGCGATCGCCGATCCAGCTTGCTCCGAGTGAGCCGCCGTCGTTGTCCAGGAAACTGTTTTCCAGGATGCCGACCGCTGCATCATCCCCGTGCTCTTCATGGCCGTCATGCTCTTCGTGCTCTTCCTCGGGATAGAGTTCGGCCGCGCCGGGAATCTCGTAGTCATTCGTGCGACGGTAGAAACCGTTCGCGTGAAAAGCGAAGTTTCCGACACCCACGTCGATGCGGCCGGCTGCGAAGCGCTGGTCGGCTGCAGAATCGATCTGCATCATGGCGCGGGCGTCCATGCCGTCTTCGGGGACCTGCTCGGGAATCGTGTGGGAAACGATATTGACGACGCCGCCGATGGCCCCCGAGCCGTAAAGCAGGGTGGTCGGGCCCCGAAGTATTTCGATCTGGTCCGCCAGGAAGGGCTCGATGGCCACCGCATGGTCCTGGCTGACGGCGGAAGCGTCGCTGGCGGACATGTTGTTGCTCAGTATGCCCACCCGCTGTCCCTGCAGCCCGCGTATGACCGGGCGCCCGACGTTCTGGCCAAAGCTGGCATTCGCCAGTCCCGCCTGCCGGGTCAGGGTCTCGCCGATGTTGTTGGCAAGCTCGCGGTTCAGCGCCTCGCCGCTCAGCACGGTGGAGGACTGGGTCAGCTCGGCCTGACTGCGTCCCAGCGGTGTCGCTCGAACAACGACCTCCTCGATGTCATCGTGCGCATGGTGGGGACTGTGGCTGTGATCGTCAGCCGCGTGCTGTTGTGCCTCATCGGCAAGCGCACCGCTCATGGCGGCAATGCAGGCGCCGGCCAGAGCGGCGCGCGTAACAAGACGGATTTTCATTTTCCTGTTTCTCTCTCGATTGAATCACGGATGCAGCCGCTGCAAACGCAGCGGTCTTCATGGGTCGATCAATCAGGAGAGGGGCGGCGCGCGGGCGCGCTGGGTGGGAAGCGCGCGTGCCTCGATGTTTTCCGCCGAAAACGTGCAGAACGGTGCGGGGGTGGAAGTCTCGACCGGTTCCGGAGCTGAATCCACGGCCGCATGGCCCAGGTGCGCACCCGCCACGCAGACGGCGCAGTTGCCTGCCTCCGAGTTGGCGACGTGGTCTACCTGGTGCGCCACAGCGAGGCTCTGCACCGCGAAAAGGAACGCGAGCAGGAGCAAGCGGGTCAGGGCTGCCGGTCTGAATTTCATGGTTGCTGCAGTTTATGGATGTCTTGCAAGCCTGTCCAGCACTCAGCCCTCTGCATGAGAACCGAGTTTCAGTTGCTCGACGATTGCGCACAGTGCCTGCGAAGCGGGCGCCCGGATGCACTGATCCGCCCGGGCGCTCAGCGGCGTTTCCTGCGGATTGATCTCGACCAGGGCAGCTCCGTGCTGCAGCGCCAGCAACGGAATATCGGCTGCCGGATGCACCAGTGAGGTGGTGCCGACCGACAGGCAGAATTTGCAGTTTCGCGCGAAATTCATCGCCGTGTCGACCGCGTCCTGGGGCAGCACTTCACCGAACCAGACGATGTCGGGTCGGGCCAGCCCCGCGCGGTTGTATGGGGAAGGCGGTGGTGTGCCTTCAGCTTCGTCGAGCCATGAGCGGCTGATCGGGCGGTGAGTGACGCTGCATTTGGAGCGATTGAGACTGCCGTGCAGCTCAACCACGTTGCGCGAACCGGCCCGCTGGTGCAGGCCGTCCACGTTCTGGGTTACCACGTGCACCGCGGGCAGCAGGCGTTCGAGTTCCACCAGCGCCTGGTGTCCGGCATGGGGCAGTGCAGCCAGCGCATTGGCACGCCGTTCCTCGTACCAGCGCCAGACGCGCTCGGGATTGGCCTGGAAGGCTTCCGGCGTTGCCAGTTCTTCCGGGCGATACTGCGCCCACATGCCGCTCTGGGCATCCCGAAAGGTCGGGATACCGCTCTCGGCCGACATGCCGGCGCCGGTCAGAACCAGGACGCTGCCGGCGTTGAGCAGGCGGTCGAGCAGGCTGTTTTCGAGCACGGGTTTCATCATGTTACCGATCTGTTGCGGTTTTGTTCGGGGCCGTTTTCATGGAAGCATGGCGGCCATCGGTGTATTCTACGCGGTCCATTTGAAACACGTTGCAAAAGATGACGGGCAAGCTCTACATAAAGACGCACGGCTGCCAGATGAACGAGTACGATTCGGAAAAGATGGCCGACGTACTCGCCGCCTCGCACGGGCTCGAATTGACCGACCGCGAGGACGAGGCCGACGTTATCCTGATCAATACCTGTTCGATCCGCGAAAAAGCGCAGGAGAAGGTGTTTTCACAGCTCGGGCGCTGGAAGAAGCTGAAGCAGGCCAATCCCGCTGTCGTGATCGGCGTGGGCGGTTGCGTCGCCAGCCAGGAGGGTGAGGCCATTATTCGGCGCGCCCCGGCGGTCGACATGGTCTTTGGCCCCCAGACCCTGCATCGCCTGCCTTCCATGCTGGAAGAAGTCCGCAACACGGGAAAGAAGCCCGTCGATGTCTCGTTTCCCGAAGTCGAGAAATTTGACAATCTGCCTGAACCCGGCGCGCATGGCGGTTCGGCTTTCGTCTCGGTCATGGAGGGTTGCAGCAAGTACTGTACCTACTGTGTCGTGCCCTACACCCGCGGCGAGGAGATCAGCCGGCCGTTCGATGACGTCGTTGTCGAATGCGTCACGCTGGCGTCCAAGGGCGTCAAGGAAATCAACCTGCTGGGGCAGAACGTGAACGCCTACCGCGGTCCGATGCACGATGGAACGACGGCCGACCTGGCCTTGCTGATCCATTATGTTTCAGCCATCGAAGGCATCGAGCGCATTCGTTTCACCACATCGCACCCGGTGGAGTTTTCGCAGAGCCTGATCGACGCGTTCGGCGAGGTGCCCAAACTGGCCAATTACCTTCACCTTCCGGTGCAGAGCGGTTCGGACCGCATCCTGTCGCTGATGAAACGGGGACACACGGCGCTCGAGTACAAACAGAAAATCCGCCGGATTCGTGAAAAGCGCCCCGATATCGCGCTGTCCTCGGACTTCATCGTCGGTTTTCCGGGTGAAACAGACCGCGATTTCGAAGACACCCTGCGCCTGATCGAGGAACTGGAATTCGACCAGAGCTTCAGTTTCATTTTTTCCGCTCGACCCGGTACGCCCGCGGCCAACCTGCCGGATGAGTTGCCGCTGGAAGTCAAGAAAGAGCGGCTGGCCCGTTTGCAGGAACAGGTCAATGGCCAGGCGGCGCGATTCAGCCGGGCGATGGTTGGAACCACCCAGCGCGTCCTGGTCGAGGGAACCAGCAAGAAAGACGAGAAGCAGCTCTCCGGCAGGACCGAAAACAACCGAGTGGTGAATTTTGACGGGCATCCGCGCCTGATCGGCCAGTTCGCGGACGTGATCATCACCGAGGCCATGAGCCACTCCCTGCGCGGGCGCGTGGTGACGGACGCCTCATGAGCGAGCGCCTCACCCTGGAACTGGAACCGGCGGACACGCTTCGCCTGGCCAATCTCTGCGGACAGTTCGACGAGCACCTCAAGCAGATCGAAGCGCGGCTCGGGGTCGAGATTTTCTGCCGCGGAAACCTGTTTACCGTGAGCGGTGAAACCCGTCGGGCCCGCGCCGCGCGACGTTTGTTGCTCGAACTGTACCGCCTGTCGGAGTCGGAAGTGCTTTCTCCCGACGTGATCAATTTGCACCTGCAGGAATCGGGTGTCCTGGAACTGGAGGACGATGCGGACCCCGTGGCTGATGACGAGGTTTTCGTCAAGACCCGTCGCGGAACCATTCGCGGCCGGGGTCCGAACCAGAAGGCCTACCTGCGCAATATTTCAAAACACGCGATCAATTTCGGTGTGGGTCCGGCGGGAACCGGCAAAACCTACCTGGCGGTTGCCTGCGCCGTGGCGGCGCTCAAGAACGATCGTGTGCAGCGGATCGTCCTGGTCAGGCCGGCCGTGGAAGCCGGTGAACGCCTTGGCTTCCTGCCCGGGGACATGGCGCAGAAAGTCGATCCTTACCTGCGGCCTTTGTACGACGCGCTCTACGAAATGGTCGGTTTCGAACGCGTCGCGACCCTGATCGAGCGCAACGTGATCGAGGTCGCGCCGCTGGCGTTCATGCGCGGCCGCACGCTCAATGATGCCTTCGTTATCTGTGACGAAGCGCAGAATACGACACGCGAACAGATGAAAATGTTCCTGACCCGTATTGGTTTCGGGTCTACGGCGGTCGTGACCGGAGACCTGACCCAGATCGACCTGCCGCGCAAGCAGGATTCCGGGCTCAACCATGCCCTCGCTGTCCTGTCCCGTGTGGAGGGCGTCAGCGTCACCCGTTTCAGCCCCCGCGACGTGGTCCGGCATCCGATGGTGCAGAAAATTGTCGAAGCCTACGAACAAAACGAGGGCGGTGATCGTGGCGATTGAAGTCGATCTGCAGCTTGCCGGTGAGTGGGACGGAATCCCCGGCGAGATGGAGTTTCGCGCCTGGGTTCAGGCGGCGCTCGAAGGGCGCGACACGGCGGAACTGACCATTCGTATCGTCGGGCGAGACGAGAGCCGCGCGCTCAACGACAGCTACCGGGGCAAGGACGCGGCGACCAACGTGCTCTCCTTTCCCGCGGACCTGCCTGAAGGCCTGGACATACCCCTGCTCGGGGACGTGGTGATCTGTGCGCCGGTAGTGGCCGAAGAAGCCGGCGTGCAAGGAAAGGCGCTGCGGGATCACTGGGCCCACCTGACCGTGCACGGCGTGCTCCATCTGCTGGGTTACGACCACCAGGAGGATGCCGAGGCCGAGGAAATGGAGTCGCTGGAAATTGCAATTCTCGCTTCGCTCGGCGTGCCGAACCCCTACCACTGAAGCCATTCAATGCCCTGCACCGACAAAAAACACTGGAATCGCTTCCTGCGGGACCCTATATTCGGAGTGACGCAAATGGCGTCGCCAGCCCTACACCGATGAACGACGACCAACCGGGTAACGGTAACGGTAAAAAAACCTGGACTGAAATGCTCAGCCAGGCCTTCTCCAATCAGCCCCGAAGCCGCCAAGAGCTGATCCAAATACTCGAAAGCGCATGCGAAGCGGACATCCTCGACTTCGACGTGCTGGCGATGATGCAGGGTGCGCTGGAAGTTTCCGAAACCCAGGTTCGCGACGCGATGATTCCGCGCTCCCAGATGGTCGTGGTTCACGCCGACTCGCCGCTGGAGGAGTTCCTGCCGCACATCGTCGAGTCGGGCCACTCCCGCTTTCCGGTGATCGGCGAGGACAAGGACGAGGTCGTCGGCATCCTGCTGGCCAAGGACCTGTTGCCGCATGTCGCGCCCGGCGGACCGCCGATCGACCTCTCGGCGATCATTCGGCCCGCGGTCGTCATCCCGGAAAGCAAGCGCCTCAACGTGCTGCTGCGGGATTTCAGGGTCAGCCGCAATCACATGGCCATCGTCGTCGACGAGTACGGCGGCGTGTCCGGGCTGATCACGATCGAGGACGTGCTGGAGGAGATCGTCGGTGAGATTGACGACGAGTACGATGCGGAAGAGGAGGCCCTGATCCAGCAGACCGGGGAAAACCGGTTCGTGGTGCAGGCCCTGACGCCCATCGATGAATTCAACGACGCCTTCGAGAGTGACTTCAGCGACGACGACTACGGTACGATCGGAGGACTGCTGCTGGCCCAGTTCGGCCGTGTGCCGGAGTATGGCGACAGCATGATCCTTGGCGACCGGTTCGAGTTCCGCGTGGTGAAAGCGAATAACCGGCGCATTATTGCCCTGGAAATGAATGTGCTTGCCTAGCTTTCTGCGCGCGCTCCTGCTGGCGTTCGCGGTTCTGGCCGCGGCAGGCAATGCCGACGCGATGGAGCGACCCGACACCGAAGTGTGGCTGGTAACCTACGGGCCGGGTGACGTGTACTGGCAGCGCTTCGGTCACAATGCAATCTGGATTCGCGACAGCGCCCACGGCCTGGACCACACCTTCAATTACGGCTTTTTTGATTTCGGGCAGGAAGATTTTTTCCTGCGCTTCCTGATGGGCCGCATGCGCTATTTTTCAGCAGCACAGCCATCCGAAGTCGAGTTCGCGCAGTACCTCTCGGAGAACAGGAGCATCCGTGTGCAGCGCCTGGCGCTCTCGGCGCAGCAATCGGCGTTGCTGGTTCAAAACCTGCTGCACGACATCCGGCCGGAAAACCGTGAATACCTCTACGACTACTACACCGACAATTGCTCGACTCGGGTTCGCGACGCGCTCGACCGGGCCATGGACGGCGCGATACGCAGGGCGACGGAGTCACGACCCGCAAGCGCCAACCTGAGGGATCACACGCGGCGCCTGACACAGGAGGACTTTTGGCTCTACCTGGGTCTGCAGTCCGCGCTCGGCCTGCGCATCGACCGGCCGGTCGACCGCTGGCAGGAGATGTTCATACCCGCCGTGCTGGCGAACGAACTGGCCGCATGGGAAGGGCTGGTTATCGAGGACCGCTTGCTGTTCGAGAGCACGCTGGCAATGCCGCCCGCGCAGCCCGGGGCTGTCTGGCACCGTTACCTGCTGGCCGCGATCGCTGTGATCGCGCTGGCTTTTCTGCTCGCGCGCTGGTTGCCCGCGGCTGCCGTCGCCCGGGGCTGGTTTGCACTGGCGGGCCTGGCGGGCCTGGCGATCCTGTTCCTCTGGTTCGCTACGGATCACCGCGTCGCGGCACTGAACCTGAACCTGTTGATTTTCAATCCGCTCTGGCTGTGGTTCGCATTCAGGCGCTCGGCAGGACGCCGGGCTCCTGTCCTGGTCGGCGGGTTCAGCGCTGCGGCAGCCATACTGGCTTTTTTGCCATTCCAGTACACCGCCGACGTCGTGGCCGCTTTCGTTCCGCTCAACCTGGCGGCCGCGTATGCGCTGCGGCGCGCGCGCGCCTAGGCGCCGATCTCGGTCAGCAGTTCGGCCTGGTGTTCCTGCAGCAGCGGGTCGACGACCATGTCCAGGTTGCCGGCGAGAACCTCGTCGAGCTTGTAGAGGGTCAGGTTGATCCGGTGGTCGGTCACGCGCCCTTGAGGAAAATTGTAGGTGCGGATGCGCTGGGAACGATCACCGCTGCCGACCTGCAGGCGGCGGGACTCGGCGATCTCGCTCTGCTGCCGTTGCTGTTCCTGTTCCAGCAGCCGGGCCTGCAGCAGGGACATGGCGCGGGCGCGGTTCTTGTGCTGGGAGCGTTCGTCCTGGCATTCGACCACGATGCCGGTCGGCAGGTGGGTCAGGCGAATGGCCGAGTCGGTCTTGTTGACGTGCTGGCCGCCGGCGCCCGAAGCCCTGAAGGTGTCGATGCGCAGGTCCGATGAATCGATTTCCACGGCCTCCACGTCCTCCACTTCCGGCAGGATGGCCACCGTGCAGGCGGACGTGTGGATACGGCCCTGCGATTCGGTTTCGGGCACGCGCTGCACGCGGTGGGTTCCCGATTCGAACTTGAAACGCGAATAAGCGCCCTGTCCGGCCACGCGCACGATGATTTCCCTGAAACCACCGTGTTCGCCCGGGTTCCGGCTCAGGATTTCGATCGGCCAGCCGCGCGACTCCGCGTATTTCTGGTACATGCGAAACAGGTCGCCCGCGAAAATGGCAGCCTCGTCGCCCCCCGTTCCGGCGCGGATCTCCAGGAAGATGTTGTTGTCGTCGTTCGGGTCTTTCGGCAACAGCAGCAGGCGGATTTCGCCCTCGAGGTCAGAGCGCAGGGTCTCGCTCTCGGCGATTTCTTCGTTTGCCATTGCACGCAGGTCCGGGTCCGGTTCCTCCAGCATTTGCCGGGCCTCGTCGATCGATGCCTGCGCCCGCTGCCACTTAGACCAGCTCTGGACCACCGGTTCGAGCTGCGCGTATTCGCGTGAAAGCTCGCGGAAGCGATCCTGGTCGGAAAACACCGACGGGTCGGAGAGCAGCAGCCCGATTTCCTCGTAGCGGGCTGCGACCTGCATCAGCCGGTCACGTATCGAGGATTTCACTGCTCGTCGTCCTCGCGCCGAAAAATCCGGTCCGCGGCTTTCAGGACCTCGTAATCGCGTTCCTCGGCAGCTTCACGCAGGCGCTTGCTCGGCATGTGAAGAATCTTGTTGGTCAGCGTGCTGGCCAGTTGTTCCAGCACGCGGCCCGGCTCCTGGCCGGACTGAAGGCGGTTGAGGGCGCGCTCGGTGAGGTCCTTTTCGAACTCGTGGGACTGCTCACGGATCCGTTTGAGCGTGCGCGCCGCGCGCATGCCGTACAGCCAGCGCATGAAACCGTCAACGGCTTCGTCCACGCCGACTTCTGCCGAGCGCGCCGCTTCGCTTCGCTGCTGCATGTTCTCGTCGACGACTTTCTGCAGGTCGTCGATGGTGTACAGGTAGGCGTCGCTCAGCTTTGCGACCTCCGGCTCGATATCGCGCGGCACCGCGATATCGACCAGGAACATGGGCCGGTGGCGCCGTTTGCGCAGCGCGGCAACCACGTCCTTTTTCGTAATCACCGGCTGCGGGCTGGCGGTCGAACTGATCAGGATGTCCGCCCTCGGCAGGGCTTCCTCCAGGTGATCGAGCGTCATCGCGGTGGCGTCCAGTTCGGCCGCGATTTCTTCCGCCCGCTCGCGGCTGCGGTTCAGGATCAGCAGGCGGTCGATGCCGTGATCGACCAGGTATCGCCCGCAAAGCTGCACCATTTCGCCCGCGCCGACCAGAACGACGGTCTGGGATTTGAGATCACCGAAAATCTGGCGGGCGAGCACGACGGCGGTGTAGGCCACGGACACCGGGTGCTCACTGATACCACTTTCCGTGCGAATCGATTTGGCGGAAGCAAACGTATGCTGGAACAGGCGGTCCAGCACCTTGCCCAGGCTGCCCGCATCGTGGGCCTGCTGCCAGGCGTCTTTCAGTTGTCCAAGGATCTGGGTTTCGCCCAGCACCAGCGAATCGAGGCCGCTGGCCACCCGCACCAGGTGCCGCGCCGTTTCTTCACCCTCGTGAGCGTAGATATGGCCCACGAGCTGGCCTTCCGGAATGGCGTTGGTGCGGTAAATCCAGTCCGTGACAGTGTCCGGCCCGCCCTTGGAGGAGAGGCAGTAAATCTCGGTCCGGTTGCAGGTGCCCAGGATCAGCGCTTCCTCTATTCCGGGCAGGGTCAGCAGGTCATCGATTCGCGCGCCGATCTCGTCGCGCGGGATGGCGACCTTCTCCCGGACTTCGATGGGAGCGGTGTGGTGACTGATTCCGATTGTGAAAAGAGGCATGGGCAAACTGTTTCAGTGAGGCGCTGATTCTGATGCGCGCGGGACGGTTTATCAAGTCGGAATGGTGTAAAACCGCAGCCGTAATCGCACGAGCCGGCCCGCCTGTTGGTTCAGGAAGAACAAGCGCGTATCCTTGTCGCCTATGAAAATGTCGCATCTCCACTGTTCCTTTTGCTCGCGCATTCTGCCGGTCGCTGCCGGCCTGATGGCGCTGTTTCTGGCCGGTTGTCAGACCACCGTAAAAGATCCCGCTGTCGAAACCGCGCCCGGCCCGGCCGAACAGCCGGGCACCTTGGCAGCGAGCGAACCGCTCGACGAGGAAGTGCTCTACCGCGTACTCGCCGGCGAATACCTCGGGTCGGAAGGAGAACTTCAAGCAGCGGTTGACGAATACCTCGAGGCTGCGTTGCTGTCGGAGGACCCGGAAATCGCGCAGCGCGCCACGCGCATTGCATTTGCCGCGGAGTCCTGGCAGCAGGCATCGATGGCAGCCGATCGCTGGGCGGTGCTCGCTCCGAACAGCGTTCCGGCTCACGAGTCGGCCGCTCGGGCCATGCTGCGTGTCGGCAACTATTTTGGCGCGGAATACCAGCTGCTGCGTATTCTGGACATCCTCGAAGACTCGGCCGACGCCTGGGTGCTGGTTTCCCGTATCCTGGCGGAGGCCGGTGACGCCCGGGAAGCAGACCGGGTGCTCGCCCAGATGCAGGAACAGCGTCCGGACGCCGATCCTGCGAACGTGTATTCCGCCCGCAGCCGGCTCGCTGCTTCTGCACGCAACCTGGAAAAGGCATTCGAGTATGCACGGCGCGCGGTCGAAATCCATCCGGAGCGTCCCGACCTGCTGGCCTGGGCCGGCCGCCTCGCTCTGAACCTGGAGCTTGACGATACCGGGTTGGAGT
>JASFSI010000012.1:0-13604 GCA_050114495.1 Lysobacterales bacterium
CCTCGCCATCACCCGGCGGAGCCTGGGGCGAAGACGTTTTTCCCGCCGCGGGGGCCCGGGTGTAGATGGCGCTTTCGCGGTAGTGCTCATTCAGGTGCCGGACCATCACGTTCAGCGCCGCGGCAGCCGGCAGGGCCAGGAGCACGCCCAGGAAACCGAACAGCTGACCGCCCGCCAGCACCGCGAAGATGACCGCTACCGGGTGCAGGCCGATACGGTCGCCCACCAGGAGCGGCGTCAGCACCATGCCTTCCAGTGCCTGCCCGACCCCGAACACGGCCAGTACCAGCACCACGTGCAGTACATCCTGGAACTGGAACAACGCGGCGAGCACGGCGGCGACCACGCCCAGCAGCGTACCGAGGTATGGAACGATACTGAGCAAACCGGCGCCGATTCCGATGATGAATGCAAGGTCGAGACCGATCGCCCACAGGCCCAGCGCGTAGATCGTTCCGAGCGCCGTCATCACCAGCAACTGGCCGCGAATGAAAGCGCCCAGGACCTCGTCGATTTCTCCGGCAACCCGGCTGACCGTGGGCTCCACGGAACGCGGAACGAGATGGCGAATGCCGTCGACCAGGCGGTCCCAGTCGCGCAGGAGATAAAACGTGACCACCGGGATCAGCACCAGGTTCATGACCCAGTTCATCGCCGCCTGGCCGCCACGCGATACGGTACCGAGCACGCTGAGCAGGGCCGCACCCGTTTCCCGGCCATACTCCTTGACGGTCTGGACCAGGTTTGCCGTTTCAAAGCTCACGTCTTCAAGGCCAAGCCGCTGCTGCAACCAGGGCAGCGCCGTGGACAGCAGCCACTCGGCGATCTCCGGAATGCGTTGAACCATGTGGCGCACCTGCTCAGCGAGCAACGGCACCAGGATCAGAAGGATCAGCGAGAAAACCGCCGTCATCAGCAGGAATACGATCAATACCGACACGGTGCGGCTGACCGGCCATTTGAAAAATTTCGCTTTTTCCAGGCGGTCCACCAGCGGATCGCCGAGGTAAGCGATACCGGCCGAAACCGCGAACGGCGTGATCACCGGCGCGAGGCGGTACAGCAGCCAGCCAAGCACCAGGATCAGAGCCAGCACAAACCAATGACGCGATCCCGTATCCGACATCACTTTTCTCCCGAGAAAACGTAGTGATTCATTTTTTCACCCGCCTGCAGCAGCTTGTCCGCCGCAATGGTCTGTTCGAGGTAACGCGGCAGGGCCGTCAATGCCAGCTCGAATGTGAATTCCGCGGGACGCGCGGCGACTACCGTCACATCCTCGACGATGCTAATGCCCTGCAGGTAGGAGAGACAGGCTTCGTAGTCTTCAGCGCTGTCCAGCCCTTCCACCGTCAGCCGGTGGCGCTGTGCACCCAGGTCCGAGGCACTGATCGAGCGGATGTCCGCGACCTGGTCCACGGCCTTGTGCAGCGCCTCGACCAGCGCCGGTTCGAGGGACAGGGCACGCACCCGCCAGGCCCGGTGCTCCCCGGCGAAACCGAGGTTCGCACGAACATTCCACTCCACGCCTTCACGACGCGCTGCGAGAATCAGCACGCCGGTCCCCGTTGCGCTGGACAGATCCTCGGTGTACCCGCCCCAGAGCAGCTGCATGTCGACCGGGTACATACCGTCCTCGTCCGGCACCGGCCACGTCAGCGGCTGGCCGCGGCCCCGCGCGACATCGTCCAGCACATCCCGAACGTAGGCCAGTTCGAGCGGCAGGACCTCGCGGGCGCGGCCGTCATCGACCACGACCCAGACCTCCAGTTCGTCGCGAGACGGCGGCCACAGGGGCAGCTCCAGGGACCGCGCCAGTGCGTCGACTTCGCCCGGCGAGAAACGGGCGACCAGGCGGGATTCTTCCAGCGGCGCGCCGTCTGCCTGCAGGATGTCCACTTTGCGGTAATAGAACGTCACCAGCATCCCCGCAGCACTTTTCAGCCGATCCTCGAAGTTCTCGATTCCGCTGAAATCACGCAGACCGCTGTAACGGGACAGGGCGTTTTCCAGCGCCGCGGGCAGCATCCGGTCGCGCTCGGCGCGATCCTGCCCGCTGACCGCTGTTTCGCCCAGGTACACATCGACCTCGTCGGCCGGCACGGCAGCGACGCTGCAAAGCAAGAGTGCAAAGATCGTAAGGAATCGGGTCATTCGAAACGGGGTGCGTAAACAGCAAATAAGATAACATATGGCCCTCCTGCAACGTAACGAAAGGCCATTTGCATACCGTGAGCGAAGAAGGAAAAAGCCTCTCCTACCGGGATGCCGGCGTCGACATCGACGCAGGCAATGAACTCGTCGAGCGGATCAAGCCTGCCGTCCGCAAGACCCTGCGGCCCGAGGTGCTGACCGGACTCGGCGGCTTCGGCGCACTGTTCCAGCTCGACACCGGGCGCTGGCGCGAACCGCTGCTCGTTTCGGGTACCGACGGCGTGGGCACCAAGTTGATGCTGGCGCGCCTGCTGGAACGCCACGATACGATCGGCATCGACCTGGTCGCGATGTGCGTCAACGACATCCTGACCTGCGGTGCAGAGCCCCTGTTTTTCCTCGACTATTTCGCCACCGGCAAGCTCGAACTCGATGCAGCCGAACAGGTGATCACGGGAATCGCCGAGGGCTGCCGCCAGGCCGGCTGCGCACTGATCGGCGGAGAGACCGCCGAGATGCCGGGCATGTACGGCGCGGGTGACTACGACCTCGCCGGGTTCACGGTCGGAGCGGTCGAACGTTCCGAACTGCTGGACGGCTGTCGTGTCACGGCCGGCCATCGCCTGCTGGGCCTGGCTTCCAGCGGCCCGCACTCCAACGGCTACTCCCTGATCCGCAAGATCATCGACCTTTCGGGCGAAGATCTCGAACGGCCGGTGACGGGCGCCGACGGTCAGCCGGTTGCGCTCGGCGACGCCCTGCTCGCGCCGACGAAGATCTACGTGAAACCGGTGCTGGAAATGCTGAAGTCCGGCGCTATCGACGCGCTTGCGCACATTACCGGTGGCGGACTCACCGAGAACATCGTCCGCGTACTGCCCGCCGGGCTGGGTATTCGAATCGACACGTCGAGCTGGAAACGCCCGGAAGTGTTCGGCTGGCTGCAGGAGGCCGGGGGCGTGCAGGAAGCCGAAATGCTGCGCACCTTCAACTGCGGCATCGGCATGGTGATGGTCGCCGCCCCGGAACGGGTCACGGAACTCGTGCACGGCGCCGGCGCGCACGGAATCGCCTGTTACGACATTGGCGAAGTCGTTGCTGCAGGCAGCGGCGCCCGCGTGGAGTACGTCTCGTGAGCCCGGTCCGCAACGTCACCGTCCTGATCTCCGGTACCGGCAGCAACCTGCAGGCGATGATTGACGCGGTAGACGCCGGGCAGCTGGATATTCGCATCAACCACGTCATCAGCAACGTGGCCGACGCCCCGGGCCTGCAGCGCGCAGCGCAGGCCGGGCTCCGCAGCAGCGTGCTCGAACACGGCCGTTTCGCCGCACGCAGTGACTTCGATGCGGCCCTGGCCCTGCTGATGGCGGCAGGCGAACCGGACCTGGTCGTGCTGGCCGGGTTCATGCGCATCATCGGCGAACCGGTGCTCAATGCGTTCAAGGGCAAAATGATCAACCTGCACCCGGCGCTGCTGCCGAAGTACCGGGGGGTCGACACCTACCGGCGCGCGATCGAGGCCGGCGACGACCGGCACGGCGCCAGTATGCATTTCGTGACCGAAGAACTCGATGGAGGACCGGTGCTGTCACAGGTCGTTATCCCCATCCATGCAGACGACAGCCCCGAAACGCTGGCCGCGCGGCTCAGCCCCCGGGAACACGAACTCGTGGTCGCTACCGTGGCGTTTTTCAGCCGCCACGACGTCGCCTGCGACGGCGGCACGATCCGCGTCGACGGTGAAACGATACGCAAACCATTGCTCCTGCAGCCGGACGGCGCCCTGCATGCCTAGGCGCAGCGCGTTGCTGGCCTTCGTGCTCGCAGCCGGCTGGCTGACGTCCGCTGCCGCCTTGCCTCTGCCCTACGAGGCCAATTATTCCGTTTACCGCAACGGCAAGCTCATCGGCATGCTCGAGATCGCCCTGGAAATCGAAGACGGCCGATGGCAGATCCGCAGCCGGGCCAGCGGCACCCACGGACTGGCGCGCATTCTGCGGGCCAACGACCGGGAGCAGGTCACCGGCATTCTGAAAGGCGATGACTTCCTGCCCGAAAAGCACACGCGGCATACCCGCATGGCCGGTATCGACGATCACTGGGAAACGAACTTTGACTGGAAGACGGACACCGCAACGGTCGTGCACGACGGCAAGGAAACGTTCGTCCTTCCGCTGCAAGGCGCGGCACTGGACCCCCTGACGATGAAACTGGAGATGCGCCGCCGGCTGATGGAGAACGATCCGGATCTCGAATTCCTGATGGTCGACGAGGACGAGATCGACGAGGAATATTTCAGGTTATTGAAAAGCGAGCGGATCGAGACCTCGCTGGGTTGTTTCGAAACGCTTCCTATCGAAAAAATCCGGCGCAACGACCGGCGCTACACGCGCGCCTGGCACGCGCCCGAACTGGGTAATCTCGAAGTGCGCGTGGAGCATGGAAAGGTCGACGGCAACCACATGGAATTGCGCATCAACGAGCTGTACGTCAATGGTGAGGCCGTTCAGCCGGGACCGCGGTGCGACGCGTTGCGACGCAGCGGCCCGATGCCGGCCGACAACGCAGAAGAACCGGCGCCAAGCCGTCGTTAGCCGTTTTCGGCCGGTGTCAGAGTACGCAGCCCCAGCGCATGAATCTCGTTGCCCATCTTGCTGCCCAGTGTGGCGTAGACCATGCGGTGCCTCTTGATGGTCGGCAGCCCTTCGAAACTCGGGCAGACCACGACGGCCTCGAAATGGGTGCCGTCCTCGCCGCTGACCTTCACTTCCGCCTGCGGAAGTCCTTTACGAATCATTTGCTCTATCGTTGCGCTATCCATAGACTAGCCCTCTGTCTTAGTCGCTCCGGCATTCACCGGGTATCCGGGCCGGACATCATAATGGAACCGTCTGAAATTCTGAACTCATCGTTGCCGCCATGCTGATTTCGATTGCAGAACTCGTCGGCGGATTCATTCTGCTCGTCTGGGGTGCCGACCGCCTGGTCGCCGGCGCGTCCGCCCTGGCGCGCAACCTGGGCGTTTCCCCGCTGGTGATCGGTCTGACCATCGTCGCATTCGGCACGTCCGCCCCCGAACTGGTGGTCTCGGCCGTCGCGGCATACCGCGGCAACTCGGGCCTGGCGCTGGGTAATGCCATCGGCTCGAACATCGCCAACATCGGCCTGATTCTCGGCCTGACCGCCATTGTGTACCCCCTGCGTATCGAATCGAAGACCCTGAAACGGGAATACCCCGTGCTGGTCCTGATCATGCTGGTCAGTTTTGCCATGGCGGCAGACGGGGTGTTCAGCCAGGTGGAAGGCTGGCTGCTGCTGGCCGGCATGGTCGCCCTGCTGGCCTGGATGACGCGCTACGGTTTGGGGCGCGGAAAAGGCGACCCGCTGGCGCTTGAATTCGAAGCCGAGATTCCGCGCGACATGCCCACCGTCCATGCCGTGATCTGGCTCCTCGTCGGCCTCATCATTCTTCCGCTGAGTTCCAGCTTCCTGGTCGAGGGTGCCGTTTTCATCGCGCGCAGCATGCACGTCTCGGAAGCAGTGATCGGACTGACCATCATCGCCCTGGGCACCAGCATGCCCGAACTGGCGGCCGCCCTGACCAGCGCGCTGCGCCAGGAAGACGACCTGGCTATCGGCAACATCATCGGCTCGAACATGTTCAACATCGTCGGCGTCCTGGGTATCGCCGCGGTTGTGGCCCCGGTGGATGTCGATCCGCTGATCCTGAAACAGGATTTTCCGGCCATGTTCCTGTTCACCGTGCTGCTGTTTTTCATGGCGGTCCGCTTCAAGGGACCCGGTTTCATCAACCGGCGATCGGGGCTGATGCTGCTTTCACTGTTTTGCGCCTACCAGGTGCTGGTCTGGACGACAGCGGCCCGCACGGTCTGAAACGCCCGGTCCCCGAACGCCTTCGGCTGCCCGGCGGCGCTGTAGTAAACTAGGCCGATGAATTCCGAAGCCATAAAGAACCTCGCGCGGGCGGTCATCGAAACCGAGGCCGCTGCGGTCAGTGCGCTGTCCGGCCGCCTCGGCGAGGATTTCCTCGAAGCCTGCCGGCTGATGCTCGATTGCAAGGGCCGGATCGTGGTCATAGGCGTCGGCAAGTCGGGGCATATCGGCAGCAAGATCGCGGCCACCCTGGCCAGCACGGGCACGCCGGCGTTCTTCGTGCACCCGGCCGAGGCCAGCCACGGCGACCTCGGCATGATCAAGCCTTCCGACGTGATTCTGGCCCTGTCGAATTCGGGCGAAACGGACGAACTGAACACGATCCTGCCCGTGCTGAAGCGACTGGGTGTCAGCATCGTCGCGATGACCGGCAAACCGGGCTCCACCCTGGCACGGCATTCGGATGCGCATATCGACGTCAGCGTGGAAAAAGAGGCCTGCCCGCTCGGGCTCGCACCCACGTCCAGCACCACCTCGGCGCTGGTCATGGGCGACGCGCTGGCGATATCCCTGCTGGAGACGCGGGGATTCACGCGCGAAGATTTCGCCCGCTCGCATCCCGCGGGCCAGCTCGGGCGGCGGCTGCTGCTGCACATTCACGACGTCATGCACAGCGGGGACGAGATTCCCAGTGTGCCGATGGACGCCACCATCAGCCAGGCCATCGTCGAGATGACTGAAAAACGACTGGGGATGACCGCGATCACCGACGCCGGCGGACGCATCAGCGGCGTCTACACCGACGGCGATCTCAGGCGAACGCTGGACAGCGGACTCGACCCGCACAGCACACCGGTCAGCCAGGTCATGACCCGCGGCGGGCGGCGCATCAACGCGGGCGCCCTGGCGATGGAGGCCGTTCAGTTGATGAGCGAATACCGTGTCCAGGGCCTGCTGGTCGTGGACGACGATGAACGGCTGGTCGGGGCGCTGAATTTCCAGGACCTGCTGAAGGCGGGGGTGGTCTGAATGGGCGTTATCGATACCAGCGCGTACGACCCGCTGCTGATGCGGCGCGCGGCGCGAATCCGCTTGCTCGCGCTGGACGTCGACGGCGTTCTGACCGACGGCCGTTTGCACTACGACAACGCCGGCAACGAAAGCAAGTCCTTTTCCACCCGCGACGGCCTGGGCTTGAGACTGCTGTCCATGCAAGGCGTCGAACTGGCGCTGATCACGGCGCGGTCGTCCGGCATTGTCAGCCGGCGTGCGGCCGAGCTGGGCATCGAACACCTGTACCAGGGCAGCGTCAACAAGCTGGATGCATTCCACGAGCTGCTTTCCGAAACCGGCCTGGACGCAGAACAGGTCTGTTACGCCGGGGACGACTGGCTGGACATCCCGGTGCTGGACCGCGCGGGGCTGGCAGTGACCGTGGCCGACGGTGATCCGGTGGTCAAAAGGCGGGTCCACTACGTCACCGAAAGGCCGGGCGGACACGGCGCAGTTCGCGAAATCTGTGACCTGATCCTGGCGGCCCGCGGCCTGGACGATGCGGCGCTGGAAGGAATCCTGTCGCCGTGATCAGGGGCAAAACGAGCCGCGGCATCGCCTTGCTGGCCTTGCTGGCCCTGCTTTCGATTCTCGTTTCACGGCCTGCGGACGAGGAGAGCGCCGCGCCCGTGAAAGGGCTGGATACGCGCCTCAATTATGCACTGCACGATTTCCGCGGACGCCTGTACAACGCCGATGGCGCGGTGCGCATGGAAATCGATGCGCCGATGCTGCGTAACGACGCATCGAGCGGGATCGGAACCGTGACGGCGCCGAACATTCGAATACAGCAGGACGATGAAGAATGGTACATTACCGCCGAATCGGCGGTGTTCGCAGCGGACCGTGAACACGTGCTGCTCGAGGGCGAGGTCACGCTGCTGCGCAGCAACCCCTTGACGGGAGACCAGCTCGACATCAAGACCCGGGACGTGCAACTGAACATCACGCCCCGAACAGCGAGTTCCGATGCGGTCGTCCGCGTCCGCCACGGCGGCGAGCGCCTGAGTGCGCGCGGCATGAAGCTGGATATGATCAGTGACCGCATCGAGCTTCTGAACGAGGTACAGGCACACTATGAAGTTCTTTGAAAAATCCGCCCTGGCCGGCTTGTGCCTGCTGCTGTGCCTGTCACCTGCAATGGCGATGAAAACCGACCGCCAGGAACCCCTGGACGTGAAGGCCGACAGCACCGACGGCACCCTCGGCGACGGCATAGCAACCCTTCAGGGTTCGGTGGAGATTCGCCAGGGCACGCTGCTGGTGCAGGCCGACGTCGCCCAGGTCTTCAAGACCGAGGGCCGCGTGAAGCGGATCGAGCTCACCGGCAACCCGGTGGAGTTGGAGCAGCAGATCGAAGAACAGGGTCTCGTCACCGCGAGCGCGGACAGGATCGAATACGAGGTCGCAACCGGCATCGTAACGCTGACCGGCAGCGCAAACGTCGTTCACCCGCAGTACCGGATCAGCGGCGAAAAACTGGTCTACGACATGAACATCCAGCACTTCCAGGGCGCCGGCGGGGAAGACGACAACCGAATCCGTATTTACCTCGAACCCGAAATGCTCCAGGGCGACCCGGTGAAAAAGGACGACGACGCAGGGGGCGCCGCTCCGGCCGGCGAAAACAGCCGCTGAAATGCTGAAGGCAAACGGACTGCGCAAAACATTCGGCAAGCGGGACGTCGTCCGCGGCGTCACCATGCAGGTCGAACCGGGCAACGTCGTTGGCCTGCTCGGGCCGAACGGCGCCGGCAAAACCACCTGTTTTTACATGATCGTGGGCCTGATCGCGGTCGGTGACGGCACCATCGAGGTCGACGGCGTCGACATCACCCACAAGCCGGTCAACCTGCGTTCATCGCTCGGTGTCGGATACCTGCCGCAGGAAGCCTCGATTTTTCGCAAGCTGACCGTCGAGCAGAACATCCTGTCCATACTGGAGATCAACTCGAAAGCGGACGCCGCACAGCGTTATGACCGGGCCCAGCAACTGATGGAAGACCTCGGCGTATCGCACATCGCTTCGCAGCAGGGCATCAGTCTCTCAGGGGGCGAGCGCCGCCGCGTCGAGATCGCCCGGGCGCTCGCGGCCGGACCGCGTTTCATTCTGCTGGACGAACCGTTCGCCGGTGTCGACCCGATCTCGGTCATAGAAATACAGAAAATCGTCGAGCACCTGACCGAGCTCGGCATCGGCGTGCTGATCACCGATCACAACGTGCGCGAGACACTGGGAATCTGTGACCACGCCTATATTCTGAACGAGGGGCAGGTGCTGGCCGAGGGCAAGCCCGACACCATCGTGGAAAACGACGAAGTGCGCGAGGTTTACCTCGGCAGGAATTTCAGCCTGTGACCGCGCGACAGTTCATGGCCGCAGCCCCTGCCGGCACGAACCGGAAGGGTGAACGGCGTGGCTGAGCACTCCCTGCAATTACGGCTCGCCCAGAAGCTGGCCCTGGCGCCGCAGCTGCAGCAGGCCATCAAGCTGCTCCAGCTGAACCGCATCGAGCTGCGTGAATACGTGCAGGAAGTGCTGGACTCCAACCCCCTGCTGGAGCGCGAAGAAGCGGCCGGCACCGAAGAATCGTCCGAACCGGAACAAAATGCGCCCGCGGATGACGATTTTCCGGAAGACACTTCCGCCGACTGGGATCTCGATGCTTTACCCGGAGAGCAGTGGTCGGAGTCATCTTCCTGGGAGACCTTTTCCGGAGAATCGCAAATTGCCGATGACAGCGAAGGGGGCCTGATCGACCACTTGCTGTGGCAGATCAACCTCTCGCATTTCTCCGACACCGACATGGCCATCGCACAGGCCATCGTCTATGCACTGGACGAAGACGGGTTCCTGCAGGAAACGCTCGGCGAGATTCGCGCCAGCCTCGCGCCCGAACTGCTGGTGTCCGAAGATGAAGTGCTTGCCGTACTGCACCGCGTGCAGCGCATGGAGCCGGTCGGCGTGGCGACCCGGGACCCCTCGGAATGCATTCGCGTGCAGCTGTCCACGCTGCCCTCGGATACGCCGGGTCGTGACCTGGCGATGCGCATAGCGCGCGATTACCTGGACCTGCTGGCGCGGCACGAAACAGCCGAGTTGCGCAAGCGCACGGGCGCCGGCGAAAGCAGCCTGGAAACCGCGCTGGAACTCATCCAGTCACTTGAACCGCGGCCCGGTTCCCGCTACGACAACCGGCGTGACGAATACCTGGTGCCGGATGTTTACGTGACGAAAATCGACGACGCGTGGCGGGTCACGCTGAACCCGGAGAACGAACCCGGGCTGAAGCTGAACAACTATTACATCGACCTCTTGCGCAAATCGGGCGGCGCAGATGCCGACTACCTGCGCGGCCGGCTGCAGGAAGCGCGCTGGCTGATGTCCAGCCTGGAATTGCGCAACCAGACCCTGATCCGCGTGTCGCAAGCCATCGTCGAGGCGCAGGAAGAATTCATGGAGGACGGCGAGATCGCCATGAAACCGCTGATCCTCAAGGACATCGCCGAGATCGTCGATGTTCACGAATCCACCGTATCGCGCGCCACGACGCGCAAGTACATGCTGACCCCCCGCGGCCTGTTCGAACTGAAGTATTTTTTCTCCAGCCACGTACGCACGGAATCAGGCGGCACGGTCAGCGCGACGTCGATCAAGGCGCGGCTGCAGTTCCTGCTCGAGCAGGAACCCGCAGAAAAACCCCTGAGCGATCAGGACCTGTCCGACCTGCTGAGAGAAACGGGAATTCTCGTGGCGCGCCGCACCGTCGCCAAATACCGGGAATCCCTGGGCATCGGATCCTCCAGCGAACGGCGGCGATTGTACCGTCTGCAAAACCCTTCCGGATGCTGACGGATATGTCGTTCGGGAAGTCCTGATCCGCCGTACTTTGAAAGTTTTGAAATCAGGTATAAGATTCAGGTATGGATTGCTTAATCCTTCTCGTTCTCGACAACTGGAAAATCAAGGCTCCAGCCAAGGAACGCCAGATCCACCCTCCGCATTGAGCGAACTGGACCTGACTCCGGGCATGTCCCGGCGCTCGTCCATGGAACATTTGGAGATCGAAATGCAGATCAACATCACCGGACATCACATCGAAGTCACCCCCGCACTGCGCGCCTACGCAACAGAAAAAGTCCAACGCATCACCCGGCACTTCGATCACGTGATTTCTACCGATGTCATTCTCAAGGTAGAGAAAAACCTCAATTACGCTGAAGGCAAAATCAACGCCGCCGGCGCCCCGAAGGCCTTGTTCGCCCAGGAGTCGAACGAGGACATGTACGCTGCAATCGACGGTCTCGCCGACAAACTGGACAAGCTCGTAAGGCGGCACAAAGACCGCCTGCGCGGGCACCACGCCAGTTCCGCAAAGAGAGCGACCAACGTCTGACAGCCGGGACAACACCGAACAGAGAACCATGCTCATTCATGACCTGCTGACCCCGGACCGCGTCAGCTTCGACGTCCATGCCGGCAGTAAAAAGCGCCTGCTCGAACTGATCAGCGTGAAACTGGCCGAAAACAGCGACGAACTGAACCAGCGGGATGTCTTTGACAGCCTGATCACCCGGGAGCGCCTCGGCAGCACCGGGTTGGGCAACGGCGTCGCCATACCGCACGGCCGGATCAGCGGCATCAGCCAGGTGGAAGCCGCGTTTTTCAGGCTCAGCAAGCCCATGCCCTTCGAGGCGGCGGACGGCAAGCCGGTCGACCTGATCTTCGCCCTGGCCGTTCCGGAAGACTGCGGCGAAGACCATCTCAAGCTGCTGGCGCATATCGCGGAACTGTTCGGCGAACCGGGCTTATTGGAAGCGGTGCGGTCCGCGGAAACGCCCGCCGAGCTGCTCAAGCTGATTACCGGCGCCGGCGTCCAGTGAACCCCGCGCTGACAGCCAAATCCCTCTACGATGCATTGCGCGGACGACTCAGGCTGTACTGGGTTTCCGGCGGCGGCGGGGAAGCGCTTGCCATCACCCAGGAAGACCTGACGCTGCGGCCGGCGACGGTGGGCTACCTCAACCTGATCCATCCGAACCGGATCCAGGTCCTGGGCGATGAGGAAATTCGCTACCTGCGGGAACTCGGCGAAACCGAGCGCCACGCCACGATAGCGAGCATCTTCGACTACGAACCGGTCGCGGTCATCGTTGGTGACGCACTGGAAGTCCCGGCGGAAATCCGCACCGCGGCAAACGGCAGCCCGACCGCACTGATCTGCTCGGCGATGCACTCGCACGAGCTGATCACGTACCTGCAGTATCACGTGTCGCGGACGCTTGCCCTGAAAACCACGCTGCACGGCGTTTACATGGAAATCTTTACCATGGGCGTGCTGATCACGGGGGGAGCGGGCAGCGGCAAGAGCGAGCTCGCCCTTGAACTGCTGAGCCGGGGACACCGGCTGATCGCAGACGATGCGCCGGAGTTCACCAAGGTCTCGCCCGAACTGATCGACGGGAGCTGCCCGGACGTGCTCCAGGACTGCATCGAGGTGCGCGGGCTCGGTGTTCTGAACGTTCGCCAGATGTTCGGCGATTCGGCGGTCAAGCTGAACAAGTTCCTGCGCCTGATCATTCACCTCGAACTGCCGGCGGCGGGTGAAGGCGATGACGTCTACGGGCGTCTGCAAGCCAACAGCAGCATGCAGGAGGTGTTCGACATCCCGGTTCCGAAAATCACCATTCCGGTCATGACCGGCCGTAACCTGGCCGTGATGGCCGAGACCGCCGTGCGCGATTTCATGCTGAAAGCCAAGGGCTTCGATGCCGCCTCCGAGTTCATTGCACGCCATTCGCGTCTCATGCAGCGACAGAGCGGAGGCGAATGAAGCATGGCTGGACGATCCCGGATCCGCCAGTTGGTTCTCGTCACCGGTTTGTCGGGAAGCGGCAAGTCGACGGCCTTGCGCGCGCTGGAAGACCTGGGTTTCTACTGCGTGGACAACCTGCCCGCCGGCATGATTCCGGAGATCGTGCGGCAGATCGGCAATCGCGAAGGCGAGGCCTACACGCGGGTTGCATTCGGCGTGGATGCGCGCTCCCCGGCGGGTGAACTCGAACAGATTCCCGGCTGGCTGGATACGCGCAGCGAGAACGGCCAGCCCTGCATGCTGCTGTTCATGACGGCGGCGACCCGCAGCATCATCAAGCGATTCAGCGAGACGCGCCGGCGCCATCCGCTGACCGGGGAGCAACAGGCGCTGCCCCAGGCAATCGAATCCGAACACGCGATCCTCGAGCCGCTGCATGCACGCGCGGACTGGGTGATCGACACCACCGAGCTGAACATCCATCAGCTGCGCAACCAGGTCTGGCGCTGCGTCGGCCAGGAAAGCGGCGCGATGACCATCGTGCTTGAATCCTTCGCTTTCAAGCGCGGGGTGCCACAGGGCGTGGATTTCATCTTCGATGCCCGTATCCTGCCCAATCCCTACTGGGTGAAGAGCCTGAGAGACTTCACCGGACTGGACGAGCCCGTTCGGCAGTGGCTGGAG
>JASFSI010000013.1:0-13151 GCA_050114495.1 Lysobacterales bacterium
TGCAGGTAGTGGATGGGATCCACGTAGGGATTCCGCAGGCGGATATTGCGCTGCAGAACCCGCTGATCGTCGAGCAGCCGATCCAGCTGCTTCAACTCGAGAATCCAGTGCTCGGCGCGTTCGAACCCTTCCTCGATCGCAGCGAAGAAGCGTTGCCCCCCTGCGCCGGCAAGCGCCGCGTAACGGGCGCCGACTTCGAGATCGGACTTTGCGAGCACCATCTCGACGTCGCTGACCATCGCCTGGAAAAAAACCTGCGACGCCAGCAAATCCCGGACCCTGGCCATGCCAAATCGATCGATCGCCTGCTCCAGCGCCGTCCCGAAACCGAACACGCCCGGGAAACCCACGCGCACCTGGGCCCAGGAAAACACCCAGGGGATCGCCCTCAGGTTCTCGATTCCTTCGCCGGAGCGCCTCGAGGCCGGCCGCGAGCCGATGTTGAGCTGCTCAATGACGTCAATCGGAGTGCTGGCGCGGAAAAATGCCGGGAAACCGGGATCTTCGTATACCAGGGATCGAAAATGCCTGCGCGAGCGTTCGGCCATGAATGCCAGGATTTCCTGCTCGCCGTCGTTAAGGCCCTGCGCCGCGAGGCCCATCGTATGGTAAAGCGTCGCGCCGGTCACCAGTTCCAGGTTGCGCTCGGCCAGGAAGCGCATGCCGTATTTCTGGTTGATGACCTCGCCCTGCTCCGTCAGCCGCAAAAATCCCCCGACCGTATCGGGCGGCGCCCCGAGGATTCCGTTGACGAGATTTCCGCCCCCGCGGCTCACGGTTCCGCCGCGCCCGTGAAAAAAGACGATATCGATGCCTGACGCCCGACCGGCCGCGGTCAGCCTGCGCTGTGATTCGTGCAGGGCCCATCGGGACGCCACGATACCGCTGTCCTTGTTGCTGTCCGAGTAGCCCACCATGACGACCTGCCGGTGTCCGCGCCCGTCCAGGTGCGCACGATAGGCCGGGAAATCGAGCAGGCCGCGCAAAATGCCCGGCCCGGCCTGCAGGTCGTCGACGGTCTCGAGCAACGGCGCCACGTCGAGCGCACGGCCGGCCTCCGCACCGGGGCTGGCGATCGCGGCCAGCACCAGCACGCCAAGCACGTCTTCGGCGCCCTGCGCCATGCTGACGATGAACAGGCCGACGGCCGACTCTCCGTAGTCTGCCCGGGCCGTGCAAAGGGCCCGGAACACGTCGAGCGTCTCGCGGGCCGCGTCCGACAATACGCTTTCGTCTTCAATTCGCGGCAGGGCGCCGCTTTCCAGCATTCGGGCCAGTTCATCGGCACGGTCCTGCTCGCTGCGTTCCAGCCACCCCTGGACTCCCAGCAGTTCCCCGATGACCTCCCGGTGGCGCAGAGCATCCTGGCGCACGTCCAGCGTCGCCAGGTGAAAACCGAAGGTGCGGATTCGGCGCAGCAGGCGATCGATGCTGAACATGCCGCCGTGCGCACCCCGGTTCATCTCCAGGCTGTCCCGGATCAGCCGGATATCAGCGGCGAAACGCTCAGCCGATCGATAGGCCTGCGGCTCACCCGCCAGGGTCGCTTCCAGCCGGGCGGCGACCATTCGCAGCAGGCAGCGGTACGGCATGTCACGGTGACGCTGCGGAATGGAACGATCAATTTCAGGGTAGCGTTCGCTGTAAAGGGCCAGGCGATCGAGCAATGCCTGTGAAAACCCGGCCTCGGACAGGGACTGGCTCAGAAACCGTCCGAGGCGGCGCACGTCAGGCAGGTAGCGCCGAATGATGACCGCCCGCTGTGTGGCAAGTGTCGCCAGGATGGTTTTGGCTGTAACGTTCGGATTTCCGTCCATGTCGCCGCCAACCCAGGAACCGAAACGCAGTATCTCCTCGCTCAGGAAACCCTCGGGGCAGGCCCCGAAGTCCCCTTCCCACGCCGACCGCAGGGATTCGTAAAACAGCGGTGTAACCCGGTACAGAATGTCGGTCAGGTAAAAAAGGATATTGTCCAGTTCATCCGCGACCGTCGGACGCCGTTGCGGCGCCAGGCGGGTCTGCCATGTGACCGTCATGGCCGCCCGGATTCGTTCCAGCGCCAGCCGTTCTTCGTCCGGCGTCAGTTCCGGATTCATCAACTCGCCGAGGCGCAAAAGAATTTCGTATTCCCGTTCCTGGATCGTGCGGCGCGTTGCCTCGGTAGGATGCGCAGTGAAAACAGGCTGGATACGCAGCCCGTTGACGGCTTTTTCCAGTGCTTCTGCGCTCACGCCATTTTTCTTCATCTGGCCAAAAGCGAACTCGAGGCTGCCGGGCTGTGCGCCGGCCTGCGCCCGCAGGTAGACGCGCCTGCGCCGCAGCCGATGGGTTTTTTCTGCGAGGTTGGCCAGCCGAAGGTAGCTGGCGAAGGCCTTGACGACGAGCGTGACGTCCTCGTGAGCCAGTTGACCCAGTGCTTCGTCCAGCCCCGCCTCGCTGGCGATTTCGCGCTGCCGGATCGCCGCTTTGCGGACGCTTTCGACTTTTTCCAGCAATTCGGCGCCGTGCTGCTCTACCAGCACCTGGCCCAGCAATTCTCCCAGCAACCGGACGTCGGCTTTCAGGGGGCGGTCTTTGAGGGGAACGTCAATTCGGCGTAAATCATGCATCTCGCCTACGACTATAGCAGGCGCCAGCGACGGTGCGTCAACACGACGGTGAAAAACAGCAGCAGGCCGACGATCGACCACCAGGGGCTGACCGCAACCGGCGCCACGCGCCCCGGGGCGCTGTCGAGCGAGATGCCCTCGCGCATCGCGAGTTCGCGAATGTTCAGCAGGTGCAGTACCGGCAGACCGGCATCCAGCGCGCGGGCGATCACGCCGTTGCCGGCGCTCGCTTCGAGGCCGGGCGCCAGCATGCCGGGCTGCAGTTCGAGAACCTCCGGGTCGTCGCCCAGGTTGGCCTGCGAGCCGCCGATACTGACCAGCAGCTTTGCGCCACGCGACAGCAACAGCCCTGACTTGGCATCGATCATCGACTGCAGGTCGTTGGTGCGCAGCAGTTCCACCCCGGCGGAGTGAGCGCTCTGCTCCATGAGCTCCAGGGCCTCCGTTGCCAGGCCTCCGCCGATTTCCGAGCCCCCGCCCAGGGTGTAGTAATCCGCTTGTTTCACCAGGAACCCGCCGCGACGCAGTTCTTTCGCGAGCACCGGCCAGGGTGCATCCGGGTGGTTGGCGCCCCAGGTCGACGCACCCAGTGAAACGATGATCAGCGTATCCAGCCCCAGGCTCTCCGCCGCGGCCTGGCTGCTCAGGAGCAGGGCCGGAAAAGACGCCGATGAATAGATCGCCACCGTATCGCCCGCTTGCAGCCCGGCTTCACGGTACCAGCGGGTGAAGCGCACGGCCCAGGCCGGGTCACAGGCGGTTCTTTTCGCCTCGAGACTGCCGAGCGTGGTCGTGAGCACGCTCCACTCGCGGCCGATCAGCCCGCAGCCGAAGGGGTCATCGTCGCGGCTCGCAGCGATTCCACGGTTTTCTCTCCAGCTCGAGAGGTGCAGCTGGGCGGCCCGGACCTGTTCCCAGAGCGCCTGCTCTTCACGGCTCGGAGTGGACTGAGAGGCCAACGCCCACAAGCAGACCATGACAGCTGCCAGCACGATGAACCTGGCACGGGAGCGAAGCTCTGCCCGGATCATGTCAGCCATCCCTGCAAAAGGTAGACCGTCATCGCGGCCGCGCTGCCGACCGCCAATGCTCCGGCCAGCGTGGTCAAGGCGCCCTGGCGCTGCATGTCCGCTCCCACCAGCCCGGGAACGACCCAGCCCAGCCACAAGGACACTTCACCGCCGAACGAAACCACGGGATAGCGAATGGCCAGCGCGATCAGCATCGCCGCCGCCAGGCGCTGTCGCCCGTAGACGCCGCTGAAGCGCACCAGCAGCTCGAGCAGCGCCCAGGTCACGACGCCCGCCGCCAGCGAGACCGCTATCTTCAGGGGATCGAAGGCGTACATCGCCAGCACGCCGGGCGTGATGATGCCGCCGCTGGAAAAGCCGGTTTTTCTGTAGAACAGCATGCCCAGCAGCATTCCGGCCGCCAGGCAAAAGGTTTCGTGGTCCCAGGACATCGCCGGCCTGCTCAGCCGCCCGGTTGTTGCACCAGGCTGCGCCATTCGAACAGGTCCTCGACCCGTTGGTAGCGGCGCAGCGCTGCCGCGGTGGCCGGTGAAACACCGTCCAGCCAGCGACCGATCGAATCGATCGCTGCAGGCTGGATCGGGGGCATCGAGACGACCTTGACGGCGATTTTGGTGGACGGATAGCGCCCCTGCAGCTTGTCCGTCACCAGGAAATCCGCCATGTTCGTGTTCGGGTCGAGGTAGGCATCAACCACGACGCCGCGCGATTCGAACGCCCGTTGCCACAGGGGCAGCGAATAGCCGAAATGCGTGCAGTTGAAACTCACCGTAAGCGGCCCGGATGGTTCGCCCATCATGGAAAGCGCTTCGTCCACGTAGGCGTCGATCAGCAGTTCCGTGTCCATCGCATCAAACCCCTGCTCGATGTACAGGGTCAGCTGGGGACAGGCCTGCGCCACGAACTGCTCTTCGCCGATGCCCAGCCGCCGAAGTCCGTCGAGGTGACTGCCCTCTTCCACCGTGGTGCGCGTGGCGAACATGAGGTTGCGCGCCTTCGGGTCCGCTTTCAGCCGCTGTGCGATCTGCTCCACACCGGCCTCGACGATACCCACGACCGGGATCCGGGAAGCCGCCACGAACGCCGTATCGGGCGTCAGAACCGAGAGCGTATTGCAGGCTACCAGGATCAGGTCGGGGTCGAACCGGGCCGCCATTGCGTCGAGCGCACGGCTGAACACCGCCAGCTGTTCTGCCCGGGTTTGCAGCGCGTTGTAGCCGCCGTGCTCCCGGAACAGCGCGTTGACAAAAACCAGGTCCACTTCCCTGAAACCGTCCTGTGCGGCGAGTTTTTCGGCCAGGTCGGCGACCACGGAAAGGCCGCCGAGGCCGGAGTCCGTGACCACCACGGTCAGCTTCTCTTTTTCCAGCAGTGCCGGCAGCCAGGGCGGTTCCGCGTCCGCCAGCAGTGAAGCATGTAAGAACAGCGACGCAACCGCGACGACGAACCAGGCGCTGAAACGTTTTCCGTTTGTCATTGCATTGCGCCTCAGAAGCCGACGGCCTTGCCGTCTCTCCTCGGGTCGGCTCCGCCGTGCAGTTCGCCCGTACCGGGATCGATCACGACGCCTTGCGCACCGCCGAAATACAGGTCGAAAGCACCGCGTACGTCGATCTCGTGACCCAGCGCTTCCAGGGCTTCTTGCACGTCCGGCGCAATGCGCGACTCGACCTTCAGCGGGCCGGTTGCGTAGCTGTTGATGCGCGGCGCCTCGATCGCAGCCTGGATATCCAGTCCGTGGTCCACCAGGTAGCTGATCAGCATCGCCATGGTGGAAATGATGCGCATGCCGCCGGGTGAGCCGAGCGTGGCGAACGGTTTGCCGTCCTTCAGCAGCAGCGTCGGACTCATGCTGCTGAGCGGCTTCTTGCCCGGCTCGATCGAGTTGGCGACCCCGGGCTGCTTGTCGAAATCGTCCATCTGGTCGTTCAGCAGCACGCCGGTGCCCGGCGCGGTGATGCCGGAACCGAAGAAATGATTGATGGTCTTGGTACAGGCCACCATGTTGCCCTCGCTGTCCACCACCGAGTAATGCGTCGTGCTGCCGCTGTCGCCGGCGGTCGTGTCGCCGGGCGGAAACACCGGGGTGGCGCGCTCCATGTCAATCAGTTCAAAACGCTGCCGCGCAAATTCCTTGGAGGCCAGCATGTCGAGCGGCACCAGCACGAAATCGTGGTCACCCATGAAGCGGGCCCGGTCGGTGTAGACCAGCTTCATCGCCTCGGCCCATGCATGCAGCGACGGTACGCTGTTCCGCCCCATGGCCGGCAGGTCGAACTGCTCCATGATGTTGAGCAGCTCGATGACATGCGCGCCGCCGGAACTCGGCGGCGGCGCGGATATGATTTCGTAGCCGCGGTAACTGCCCCTGACGGGGCGCCGGTAACTGACGAGGTAGTTTTCGATGTCCTCCATGGTCATCGTTCCGCCGTCGGCACGAACGGCATCGACGATGCTTTTTGCCACGCGGCCCCTGTAGAATCCGTCGCGGCCGTTTTCCAGCACCAGGCGCAAAGTGGCCGCGAGATCCGGGTTCACCACCCGCTCGCCGGGCATTTTCGGAAAATCATCGCTCAGGTAGATTTTTGCGGTCTCCGGAAAAGCCAGCAGAACATCGTAGTGCTCGGTGATCATGCCCGCGAGGACTTCGCTGACTTCGATACCTTTTTCCGCGTACTCGATGGCCGGACGCATCACCTGCCGGCGGTCGAGGCGACCGAATTCTCCCTGCGCCAGCAGCAAGCCCGCCACTTCCCCGGGAACGGCGACCGAGCGTCCGCCCACCACGGCCGGGTTGAACCCGCGCGCGTCGGGCTTGACCTTGCCGTTCTCGTCCAGTTCGAACATCGTCGGCGACGTCCCCGTCGGCGCCTTGCCCCTGAAATCGATATACACCGCGCGCCCCGGACCGGCCAGCCAGATGAGCATGAATCCGCCGCCGCCGATACCCGAGGCATTCGGCTCGACCACGCCCAGCGCGAAACCGACCGCGACCGCGGCGTCGATGGCGTTGCCGCCCGCCTTCAATATGTCCACGCCGACCTGGGAAGCCAGCGGATGCGCCGAGGCCACCATGCCCTGCTCACCGCTTGCGTCCCGCGGCGCGTCCGTCGCATGGGCGGGCAGGGCAAGCAGCGAAAGCAGGACGGCGAGGCACAGCCTAGTCAGGCCGGCCGATACGTTCCAATGACGGTTGTTCATTTCATCCCTCTCTGTACCATTCCGGGGGCAGGCCGGCGATGTTTCCGCAGCCGAACAGGCGGTCTCCCTCCCGCAGCAGCGCCGCCAGCTTTTTCCTTTCATCCAGTTTGACATATCGCGCCCCTTTCAGCCGCCGCAGCGGGCGGGCGCCGGTGACCAGCGTTTCGCGCCACGGCCCCTCTTCGATCCAGGCGCGAAAACTCTCCAGGCGACCGGGACGGTCCGCCCGGTGGTTGTAGAGCAGCCGTGTGCGATCCGCGCTCCAGCCCAGTGAATCGAACAGAGCGCGCGTGCTTTGAATGTCGTTGGCTGAAAACGCCAGCGCCACCTCGGCGCCGGCGACTTGCCGCAGCTGAAAATCATAGCGGTCCGCTTTCAGTTCCCGCATCGCCTTCATGGACGCTTCGCTCGCCTGCCCGAAGTACTCCAGCACCGTTCGCGCCAGCCCGAGATTTGCGGCGCGGTGGGACGTGTCCACGTTTCTCCAGGACTTCGCGACGAGCACCCGGCATCTCCTGTCCGCGAGCATCGGTGCCAGCAGCGGATGTTCCTGCAGTGAATCCGGGATGACGACCGTGCCGCCCCGGGGAAGCCCGGGCACGAGGGCCAGCACGGCGTCCCGTTCATCGACGCCCCAGGCCTCCTGGTGGTCCGGCAGCACGTTGGTCAGAACGGTTACATCCGGCCGCAGCCAGGCGGCTGCCAGCGGCTGCAGTTCGGGCGTCACCGCACTGTTTTCCATCACCAGCGCCCCGGCAGCGGCGGGAACCTGTCCCAGCCACCAGCGCATCTCCTCGACGTGCGCCCCCGCGGCCCGTTCGATCGACCGCTCGCCGTCCGGCTCCAGTTGGCGCGGGTCGGTGCCGGTAATGCGCGACCAGGTCGGGATTCCGGTCGCGTTGAGCCCGGCGTGCAGCAGGCGCACCACGCTGCTCTTGCCCCGGCTGCCGGTAACCAGGATTCTCTTTGCTTCGACCCCGGGCGCGGTCATTCAGACAGGAAAGCGCCGACGCCCTGTTCGGACATTTCCGCGAAGCTGGGCAGGCCAATGATGGTCACGCCTGCGTCCTCGCGCACGTATTCCAGGTTCTCGGTCAGCATCCACACCGAGGTCACGTGCCGGCCGACCCGCTCAGCCATGCGCTTGTCCCAGCTCTCCCAGGGCACATACAGCCTGCCCAGCCCGGCCGCCTTGTCGTAGGCCTTGTCCTCACCGGTCAGGATCAGCGCCTCGTCGGTGCGGCCCCGGAACCGCCCGGCGCTCGCGTTGCAGGTTTCCATCAGGATGGCCAGGACATTCGAGTTGTCGCCCCATTCACGGTGGTTCAGGCCGCGCAGGTTCTCGGGCGAAGGCTCCAGCCGGATTGGAACGCCCTCGAATTCGAGTTCCATGGTCACCATCGCGGCGAGTTCCATGGCGCGTTCATGGGCGACGATCGCGTCCACCACGGGATATTCCGGCGAGGCCTCGTGCAGGTCGATCGCCAGGTCCACGTCTTCCTGCAGGATCAGCTGCATGAAACCGTAGGCCAGGCGCTCGGTCGCACCGCCGTCGGCGACGCCCGGGTGCGTCCGGTTCAGGTTGCTGCGTTCCACGCCGGCCATCGTCTGCCCGGAGGCCGGGTGAATGTAGATATCCGGGTTCGGCCACTCGTTGACGGGGTTGGTGGTACGCGCGCCGTAACGGAACGTGCGCCGGACACCGGACGGCGTCTCGAAACTGAAAGTCTGCGGATGCGCGTCCTGGGGAAACGTGTGGGTGCGCGCCATCATGTTCGCAAAGGGGGCGATGATCAGCCGCCCGCGCTCCACGTCGGCGCGCTCCAGCATGACAACGGCCGCGATGACGCCGGCCGGTTCGTTGGCGTGCGTGCCGCCCAGGACCAGGACGGTGCCGCCCGGTTCCTCGCCGGCCTGCACGAAAACCGGCGTGTCGGCCGGGGTGTCGCGAAGCCCCTCGAACCAGTCGCTCAGCATGCGCTGCTCAAAGCCCTCGTGCGGCACCAGGCGGTCCACCTCCGGCGGCGGGTTGCGCATCTTCAGGTAGCTGTTGCCGGCAATCGCCGCGACCGCAGCCATCGCCAGCAGCATCAGTCCGGCCGTGAGTCGATTTCCAAGGTATCGTTTTTCGAACATCGAATCGCCCTACTTGATCATCAGGGCGCGCAGGATCAGCGGCACCAGCACCATGCCGGCGACAAACTGTTCACGCAGGGATTTTTCCCGGAACAGGTTGCGTACCACCAGCACGATGAACATCACGGTTATGGCCCAATAAATCCAGGTAAGCATCATTTGCCCAGCTCCTCAGAACGGGTACCAGTTGGCCCCGAGAATGATCAGGATTCCCCAGACCGCCGTGACGACGGCGGGCAGCAGGCACACCCTGAGCACACTGAAATAGTTTTTTACCCCCACTACCTGGGCGGCGAACAGCCCGGCCAGCGCCGTCGGCGGCATCAGGTCGCCGAGACCGGCGATCAGGCTGAGGGCCGAGCCCACCACGATTTCGTTCTGGCCCAGCAGGGCCAGCAGAAAAGGCACGCCCAGCACCGTAGCGGAGCCGTACGCGGACACCGCACCGAACAGCGGCAGTGACGTGGCGATGCCGACGTACAGCAGCCAGGCCGGCAGGGCCAGCGCGGAAACCACGAAAAAGCCGCGCACACCGGTCAGCGTCATGATCTGGATGAACATGCCGACACCGACGAGGATGCCGGCCACCGGCAGCGCATCACGGATGGCCTCGGTGGCCGCTTCGGCCGGATTCCATTTCTGCCCGACCAGCAGGCCGCTGGCCGCCGCCAGCAAAAAGGCCAGGGGCATGCCGAGCGAGGGGGCAAAATGCGGGAATACGCGCTCGCCGCCCAGCAGCACGACCAGCACGAAAAACGGCAGCATCAGCCGGGCCGACAGGGGCACGCGCTCCATGCGGGTGAGTTCGTCTTCCAATTCGTTGGACGCATGCGATTCGGCAGCATGCTGCTTCAGCGACGGATGGATCAGCAGCATGCCGGTGAAAATCGCCAGCGGCACCGTGCAGATCAGCAACGGAATCGCGAAACCCACGTAGGGCATGTCGATACCGCCTCCGATGATCATCGCCGGGATGTTGATCGGCGGCGCCGTCATGCCGTAGATCGCTGCCAGCGCAATCGCCGCCGCGGCCTTGACCGGCGGCACACCGAGACGCAGCAGCGTCGGGGTAACGATGGCGCCCGCGGTGAGTACCGCGGCAGACGACGAACCGGTGATCATGCCGGGCAGCATCAGCAGCCCCGTGATGCCCATCGTCAGGCGGAAAGGCAGTTCCCGAAAACGACGGATCATCCAGGCCGCCACCGATTCCATCAGACCGATGTGCTGCACGGTTTTCATGAAAACCATCGCGGCGAAGATGATCAGGATCGTATCCAGGTAGCCGAAGGCGCCCTCGATCAGGTGGTCCACCGGAACACCGTTGCCCGAGACCAGCGCACCGGTGATGGCGGCGATGGCCAGCGCCACGGCAATCGGCTGTTTGAGGGTGAACGCCGCGGCCGCGAAAACACCCACCATCACGATCGTGTAAAAACCTTCTGGCCAGAACCATTCCATCTTGCAGGTGAACTCCTGTCTCAGTTCAGGAAACGACCGATATCACCGGACATCAGATCATCGTATTCGGGCATGTCATTCATCACCAGGGCCCGGTCGTGCATGAGGGCGAATGCGTCCGCCAGGTGCCTGAACAGGCGCAGGTGCAGGCCCGCCCGGTGCGTCAGGGGATACTTCGGGTCGTTCAGCACGTCACCGTCGGTGCGCCAACGGTCCTGTCCCGGGTTGGGGCTCTCGCTGAGAAACGACAGGCATGGGCTGTTGTCGGCGATTTCCAGGTGACTCAGGCCGCGGTAGCGTGAATTCGACTCTTCCAGCTTCATCGTGATGCCGGTGTCCGCCTCCATCTCGAGCAGGGCATAGGCGGCCAGTTCCAGGCCGCGCGGGTGAGCCACCAGGGTGTAAGCGAGGCGCTTGTTGCCCGTGGGGCTGTAATCCGCGGCCTCGAGTTCCTGGCGCTCGGGCGTATCGGCCTCGTGCATGTCCAGGCTGAAATCGACGCCCTCCACCTTTATCAGGCGCATGATCGAATGGGACAGCTGTTCGGTCGGCGTCCCCTCGGGGTCACCGGGCCAGGTCCGGTTCAGGTTGCGCGATTCCGCGCCGGTTTCCAGGGTGTAGCCGGGCGGATTGGTGTAGCGCTCCGGGTCTTCGACGCCCTGATCGGCCGGGTCCGTGCGCCGATCGCCGTACGGCAGAACCCGGGGACCGCTGCGGGACACGATATGCAACTCGGCAGGCACGCCGTTGCGCGTATCCGGAACCGTTATCGCGCTGCGGTTGGCATAGGGAATGACAACCAGCTTGCCGGCGCTCACGGTGACGTTTTCTATTGCAAGCAGTGCAGCGACCTGGCCCGCCAGTTCATTTCCGTGCGTGCCGCCGATCATCAGCCCCGTCGCACCCGGCTGGCCGCTGTCCAGGATGTAGACTTCCGTATCCAGCTGGCTGCCCCGCAGGGGAGGAAAGTAGTCGGAAAGCCGTTTCTGATCCGTCACGCCCGGCCCCGGACGCACGTCCGGCCGGAATTCAGCGCCTGCAGCCGCCGCGTACATAACGGTGACTGCAAGCAGCGCGATCACGCGCAGCATTTTCAATTGATTTCTCCCTTGCCCAACGGCGCCGCCGCGCCGCCTTTTCGGCGAATGGAACCCACACCGGTCAATGTGCCGCCCTCACCCACCTCGATCGCGTTCGGTCCGCCGAAGTAAAGATCCGGGTATTCGTACTCCTTCACCACGTGACCCATCATCTCGAGAAAATCCACCGTCCGCTCGGGAAAAGCATTCTCCAGGTTGAGCGTGGGATAACTGTCGTAGCCGGTGAACTTGGGGGTGCGAATCGCCTCTTCCAGGCTCATTTCGAAGTCGATCAGGTTGACGAGGATCTCGATCACGGTCGAGCCGATCCGCCCGCCGCCGGGCGAGCCGATCACCCAGCGCAGCTCACCGTCCTGTCGCACGACCATTGGCGCGATCGTGGTCCGCGGCCGCCGTCCCGGTTCCAGGTTGATGGGACTGCCCTCGACCGGCCGGCTCTTGAAGTTCACCAGTTCATTGTTCAGAAAGTAACCGTCAACCATGTTGCCGGTGCCAAAGAAACTGGAAATGGTCTGCGTCCAGGCAACGGCGTTGCCCTCCCGGTCCACGACGGAAAAATGGGTCGTCGAGGGCGAGGGATCGGTAGGCTCGTAAGCGGAGGCCTCCGCTGCCTGTTTCGCCAGCATCACGTCCACGTAATCGGCGCCCGACTCGTAAGGCCCCGGATCGCCGCTGCGCTGCTCACGCCAGGTTCCGGGATCGGATGCACGGGACAGGTCGATCATCATGGCGCGCTGACGGGCGTACTGCTTGCTGACGTAGCCCTGCTCCGGAACGTAGTCGTTGGTTTCCGGATCGCCGATCCAGCGCCGTTGATCCAGCGAGGTCAGGATCATGGCTTCCTGCATCAGGTGCACGGCCAGCGGGTCGTCCCAGTCCATGATATCGAGGTTGAAATGCTCGAGGATATTCAACGTCGCCAGCACGCGCGGACCGCCGACCGGGCTGCCGGGAACGATCAACTCGAAGCCGCGGTAGCTTCCCTGCCGCGGGATGCGCTGGTACGCGCGGTAAGCCGCAAGGTCCGACTTGCGCGCCCAGCCTTCATTTTCACGCATGAAGCGGTCCAGGCTCTCGGCCAGTTCGCCCCGGTAAAAGGTGTCGGCGCCTTGTGCGGCCAAGCGACGCAGCGTCTCGGCCAGCGCCGGGTTACGGTAGATCTCCCCCGCGCCCCAGGGCATGCCGTCGTTGAGGAACTCCGGTGCGTTTTCGTACAGGACCTCCCAGCGGTCCATGTTCACGCTGGCAAATGTCTCGTTGACCTCGAAACCTTCCTCCGCAAGCCGTATGGCAGGACCGGCCAGTTCGGTCAGCGGCAGGCTGGCCATTTCCAGCGCCGCATCGATACCGGCCGGCACCCCGGCCACGCAGTAGGCTTTCGGCGTGTAGCGAATGGCGTTCATTCCACCCGCCGCATCGAGGTTTTCATAGGTCGCAAGACCCGGAGCCGCGCTGCGAAAATCGATGGAAATTTCTCGACCGTCGGCCATGACGGCCACCATGTAGCCTTCTCCACCGAGGCCCGACGCGTACGGTTCGACCACGCCCAGCGCCAGGCTGACGGCAATGGCGGCATCGATGGCGTTCCCGCCCCTGGCGAGAATCTCGGCGCC
>JASFSI010000014.1:0-12970 GCA_050114495.1 Lysobacterales bacterium
AGCCCTGCAGAAAAGCGCCCTCGGGTTCAGCCTTCGTCTCGGCCTGGGAGTTGGCGAATTCCGCGTCGATGGCGGCGGAAATCTCGGCAGAGCGCTCGGGATCGTCGATCCGCACCGTGTACCAGCCGACCAGGCCCCGGCCCCACTCGGGACGGGACTCGTCGAAGTAGTCGTAGCGGAAAAAGAACTGCGTGTCGTCCGTGCCCTTTTTGCCGGCATCATAGATACCGACCAGGTCGAAATCCCACACCTGGCTGCCGTCCGCCTTGGTCCAGATCGACGCGGTAATCGGAATCTTGTCGCCCACTTTCCAGCCGAAGCGCTCGGCGATCTGGCGACCGGCGATGGCGCCGGTGCGGGTTCTGAGCCAGGCTTCGCGCTCCTTGTCGGTGAGCACGTATTCCGGGTACACATCCAGGAACTCCTCGGGATTGACCGGCATCTGTGCGAACTGGTTGCGCTGCTCCTGGTAGTAACCGCCGAACCAGGTCTGGCCCACGGCCTCGTCGACGCCCTCGATCTGTTCCATTCGCGCCTCGTAAGAGGCCGGCAGCAACTGCACCAAAGAGACCTTGTGGCGCACGATCAGGCGATCGAGATCGGCCACGTCGATGCCGGCCGTGAACGCGGTGCGAATCGCGGCCAGGTAAGCGAACAGCAGGAACGCGACCAGGATGGACAGCATGGTCAGCACCGTGCGCAGCTTGTGGCGCTTCAGGTTGCTGAGTATGAGCAGCAGGTATTTCATACGTTTGCTTCGGTCGAAAGCTGCCCCTTGTCCAGGTACAAGGTGCGCCGCGCGCGCGACGCGGCCTGAATGTCGTGGGTCACCATGATGATGGTTTTACCCTGGTCCCGGTTCAGCGCCTGCAGCAGGTCCAGCACCTCGTCGCCCGACTTGCGGTCGAGGTCACCGGTCGGTTCGTCGCACAGCAGCAGTGTCGGATCGGTGACGATGGCGCGCGCGATGCCCACGCGCTGCTGTTCGCCGCCGGAGAGCGTACGCGGATAGTGGTTCAAACGGTGTGACAGGCCCACGATGTCCAGCGCGATCTCGGCGCGCTTGCGTCGCTCTGAACGCGACAGGTGGGTCAGCAGCAGCGGCAGTTCCACGTTCTTGCGCGCGCTGAGCACGGGCATCAGGTTGTAGAACTGGAACACCAGCCCGATGTGCCGGGCGCGCCAGGCCGCCAGCTTGCGGCTGGAAAGCTGATCGACGCGCACGTCGCCAACCGCGATTTCACCCTGGCTGGGCCGGTCGAGTCCGCCGATGAGGTTGAGCAGGGTCGACTTGCCGGAACCCGACGGCCCCATCAGGGCCAGGAACTCGCCCTCGGGTATCTCCAGGTTCAGGCCGCCCAGCACGTGAACTTCTTCCGAGCCGCGCCTGAAAACCTTGTCCACGTTTTGCACACGGACCAGGCTGCCGGCAGGTGCCGTTGGTGCCTCACTCATTGCGTTCTCTCCTTGATCGGGTCGCCGTCTGCCAGTTCGGGCGGAGGCTCGACGACCACGCTTTCTCCGGCCTGCAGACCGCTTTCGACCAGCACGGTGCCGTCGCGGTAGTCCCGCGCAGACACGGCCCGGCGCTCGACCGTTCCAGACAATGCGACGAACACGATATCACGACCGGCATCGCGGCGAAGCGCATTCGCAGGAACCAGCACGCCGCGCCGCACTTCCGCTTCGGCCTCGATTTCTTCCGCCTCTTTGAAGGCCACCTTTACGCCCATGTCAGGCAGGATTCGATCGTCAAGCGCGTCGAAACCCACGCGCACTTCCACCGTGGCCCGCTGACGGTCGGCCGTTGGAATGATGGCGATCACGTGCGCGGGGATTTTCCAGTTCGGGTAGGCGTCAAGCGTGGCCTCTGCGCTTTGCCCCGGGCTGATCCGGTTGATATAGGCCTCGTTGACGTCGATCTCGATCTCCAGCGAAGACATGTCCACGATGGTGCCGATGCCGGTGCGCGTGAAACCGCCGCCAGCAGAAACCGGCGAGACCATCTCGCCCGGCTGTGCGTTCTTGCCCACGATAATGCCGGGGAAGGGGGCGCGGATGATGGTATCGTCCAGCTGACGCTGGTAGATGTCGATCTGTCGCCGGGCCACTTCGATATCAGCCAGGTTGCGCGCTTCACGCGCGGCCAGCGACACCGCCACTGCACGGGCGCGGTCCAGCTCGGCGGCGCTGCTCAGGTTCTGGCTGACCAGGCGTTCCTGCCGTGCGTAATTGTTCTCGGCTTCTTCGAGCAGGGCCCGGGTTTCCCCCAATCCGCGCTCGGCCGAGACGAGCTGTGCCCGGGCCAGCTCCCAGGCTGCACGAATGTTGGAATCGTCCAGCCGCGCCAATACCTGGCCCTCCTCGACCGCCATGCCTTCCTCGATCAGCACGTCGATCACCCGGCCGGTGATCTTGGAGGATACCGTGGCGTAGCGCCGGGCGTTGACGTAACCGGATGCGTTCAGAACGGTGCCGGCCTGCGGCGCAGCGCTGCTCAGCGGCGTGGCGCGAACCGTGCTTACCTCCAGCGCGGGCTCAGGACGGAGTAAAAAGTACCAGGCCGAGACGATGACGGCAGCGGCCAGGACAGCCACGGCCAGCCAGGGCAGCGGGAAAGAGGAGCGCTCGGATTCCGGGCGGTCGATTTTCAGTTCGTCCAGAGAAGGTTTGTTCATATCTCATCCCCGGCGGCACCGGTTCAGGCCACAGCCGCCGTCAAAAGCGCCAGGCGTTTGTGCTGGAGCTTCAGGCTGCGTTCAAGTTCACGGTAGCGGGCCGTCAGAGAGGCCGTCTCGGCCCCGATGCGCTCGGCCAGTTTCTGGCGCTGCGCCTGCATGCGTTCCATCTGCAGTGACTGCCATTCCAGAACGGTTTCCTTGAACTGCGAATACTCGAAGTCGAACTGGGCGATCAGCCGCTGGCTGACACCGGGGCGCTCGAGTTTTTTCGCCGCCTCCTTGAACTGCATGTCGAGACGGGCCCGCAGCACCTTGAACGCCGGAGCACGCTTGCGGTCGCGGGCAAGGCCCATCCAGGCGCATGCCGAGATAAACCACTTGTTGATGTCCAGGTGCCACCAACGGATGCCGCAGCGGTAGTCGCTCTGAAACAGGTGGTGGTAGTTGTGATAGCCCTCGCCGTAGGTGATCAGGGCCAGCAGGTGGTTGTCCCGGGCGCTGTTCTCGTCGGTGTAGGGCCGGCTGCCCCAGATATGGGCCAGCGAGTTGATGAAAAACGTGACGTGGTGGCTCAGCACCAGGCGCAGCACACCGGCCAGCAGCAACATGCCCCAAACGTCACCCGTCATCCAGCCGAGCAGCAGCGGCAGCAGCAGATTCGTGCTCCAGGCCAGCGTTCCGTAATAGCGGTGCTGCAGCGCGCAAACCGGATCCTTTTCAAGGTCCTTCACGACCGAGTAATCGACCTCACCGCTGCGGTAATCTTTCAGCATCCAGCCGATATGGGCGAACCAGAAGCCCCGCCCGATCGAATAAGGGTCCCTGTCGTCGTCATCGACGTCCCGGTGATGCACACGGTGGCGCGCCGACCAGGTGATAATACTGTTCTGCAGAGCCATGCCGCCGAATATCGCAAGGAACCACTTCAGTGCCGGGTGGGCCTCGTAGGTCCGGTGCGACCACAGGCGGTGGTACCCGCTGCCGATGGCGATGCCGTTGAGCACGGTAAACAGCGCAAAAAAGAACCAGGACCAGCCGTTGTAACCATGAGCGAAACCGTACCAGGGCACCACGGTGACGGCCGCCAGGAAGGTGCCGCCGAGCACGGCCGTGACCGGCCAGTTGACCGGTGCGTTTTCTTTTTGCGTCGTTGCGGACGTTGAGGGCATTTCAGGGAATCTCCAGTCTCGAATTCTTTTCAGCCACGCATTCTACAACAGGCGTGTGACGGCGTGCGGTCAGCTGCGCAGACCGGTGCCCCGGTGCAGCAGGTACATGCACCAGGCAAACAAAAGCACGCCCGCGGTCAGTATCACGCCGTAGGTCGCGGCAAGGCTGACGTCGGAAACGCCCAGCATGCCGCGCCGAAAACCGTTGACCATGTAGAGAATCGGGTTGAACACGGAAACCTTCTGCCAGAACGACGGCAGCAGGTTGATGGAATAAAACACACCGCCCAGGTACGTCAGCGGCGCCAGTACGAAGGTTGGGATAATCGCGATGTCATCGAACTTCTGCGCAAAAATCGCGTTCACCATGCCGGCCAGCGCAAACACCATGGCCGTGAGCACGAGCACGGAAACCAGCACCAGGGGCTGCTGGATCTCGATGCGTGTAAAGAACAGGGACACGAGCATCACCACCGCGCCCACCATCAGCCCGCGCGCCAGGGCGCCGGTGACGTAACCCGCCAGGATGACCCCGTTCGGCAGCGGCGAAATCAGCAGTTCCTCGATATGCTTGCCGAACTTCGCCCCGAAAAACGAGGAAACCATGTTGCCATAGGAATTGGTGATCACCGACATGATGACCAGGCCGGGAACGATGTACTGCATGTAGGAAAAGCCGCCCATGTCACCGATGCGGCGGCCGATCAGCTCACCGAAGATGATGAAGTACAGCGTCATCGTGATCGCCGGCGGAACGATGGTCTGCCCCCAGATGCGCAGGATGCGGGTGATTTCCTTGCGCACGATGGTGCGGTAGCCAACCCAGTAGATGTTGCTGCTCATGGCGCGGCACCCTCCAGGACCCGTTCCTTTTCCACCAGGCGCAGGAAAAGCTCCTCCAGCCGGTTGGCCTTGTTGCGCATGCTCAACACGTGAATGCCCTGCTGGTCGAGGTCGGCGAACAGGTTGTTCAGCGACTTGGCCTTGGGCAGCGAGGCTTCGATGCAGTACTCGTCGATGATGCGGATTTCCATGCCGTCAATCTGCGGGCAGGCCTGGATCGGTTCACGCAGGTCCAGCACAAACGTCTCGATATCCAGTGTCGCCAGCAGGGATTTCATGTCGGTGTCCTGCACGATTTCGCCGTGGTCGATGATGGCGATGTTGCGGCACAGGCTTTCCGCCTCTTCGAGGTAATGCGTGGTCAGGATGACCGTCGTCCCGGCATCGTTGATCCCGCGAATGAATTCCCACATGGACCGGCGGATCTCGATATCCACCCCGGCGGTCGGTTCGTCCAGTATCAGCAGACGCGGCTCGTTCACCATCGCCCGGGCGATCATCAGGCGCCGCTTCATGCCGCCCGACAGCGTGCGCGACCACTTGTGCGCCTTGTCCCAGAGCTGCAGCTGTTTCAGGTATTTCTCGGCGCGTTCCAGAGCGATATCACGGGGAATGCCGTAGTAGCCGGCCTGGTTGACGACGATGTCCAGCGGCTTTTCGAATTGGTTGAAGTTGAGTTCCTGCGGAACCAGGCCGATAAAAGACATCGCACGGGAACGATCGGTCTGCACGCTGGTGCCGAAAACGCGGGTTTCACCCGACGTCGCGTTGACCAGCGAGGATATGATCCCGATCAGCGTCGATTTGCCCGCGCCGTTCGGGCCGAGCAATGCGAAAAAATCACCTTCCTCGACCGTGAGCGAAACACCCTTCAGGGCCTCGACGCCGTTCTTGTAGGTTTTGCGGAGATCCCGAACTTCGAGTGCATACATGCAGACAATGTGAAGCACATCAGTATGAAAATCAATGACCATCAGGCTATGGACAGGCAGCACCTTTGCCTCTATCGTGTGCCACCGTGTTGATTAATGAGTCAAGCCATGCCCATTAGCCGGACATTGATGCTTTTCTGTCTCCTGCTGCCCGCCGTGCCGGCACTGGCGCAGGACGAAGACGCCGAAAACCCACTTGGCCTGGAAAACTGCGAACTGCTGGTCCCCGGTACGCCACTCTCGGTGCGCGGCCAGTGCGGCTGGCTGGAGCGTCCCGAAAACCCGAATGAACCGGAGGGCCGCACCATTGACATTCACGTGGCCCGGATTCCCGCGCGCGGACGCGTGGCGGAACCCGATCCGCTGGTCTTTTTCGCCGGCGGCCCCGGACAGGCGGCAACCGAAGCGTGGCCGATCGTCGCACGGGCCCTGCGCAAGGTGAACGAAACACGCGATATCCTTCTCGTCGATCAGCGCGGTACCGGGCAGTCGAACCCGCTGCGCTGCCCGCAGATCGAACTCGAGGAGGCCCTGCTCGCCGACTGGGATCACCTGGGACCGATGACGCAGGCCTGCCTGGATTCGATCGAGGCCGATCCGCGCTACTACACCACGACGATCGCCATGCACGACATCGATGCAGCGCGCGAGGCGCTCGGTTACGAGACGGTCAACCTGTACGGCGGTTCTTACGGCACCCGGGCCGCGCAGGTCTACTACCGCCTGTTCCCCGAGCGCGTGCGCAGCATCGTGCTCGACGGCGTGGTGCCGCAGTCCCTCGGTCTCGGCACCGAGCACGCCGAAAAGCTCGACCAGGCGATCCACAAGGTGCTCGCCGGCTGCGATGCGGACCCGCAATGCGCTGAGCGCTTTCCGGATTCTGCCAACAAGCTTCGGCAACTGATCGAGCGTATCTCCGCTGAACCGGTGGAAGTCACGGTCGTGCACCCGACGACCGGCGAGCCGCTGACGTTCAGCTTCACGCGCGAGGTCATGTCCTCGGCGCTGCGCTTTCTCAGTTATTCACCCGAAACCCAGGCGATGCTGCCCATGCTGATTCACGAAGCCGCGGTCGAGGGTCATTTGGAACGCCTGGCCAGCCAGATGCTGATCACGGCCACCGGGCTGCAGCAGAGCATCGCGCAGGGCATGGAAATGTCCGTGATGTGCGCCGAGGACTTCCCGCTGTTCCCGAAAGAAATCCAACCCAACGACTACCTGATGGGTACGCTGATGGAACAGGTCGTGCACATCCAGTGCTCGATCTGGCCGCGTGGGCCGGTGCCGGAAGGTTTTCACGACCCGGTCGGCGGCCCGGCCCCCGTGCTGCTGCTGTCCGGTGAATACGACCCGGTCACGCCGCCGGAGTACGCGGACCAGGTCGCCGTGCATTTCGACAATGCCACGCACCTGGTGGCGCCCGGGCAGGCGCATATCGCGGTGACCCGCGGCTGCATGGGCGAACTGGCCTCCACCTTCATCGAACAAGCCAGCGCCGAGAACCTGGAAACGGAGTGTATTTCCAACATGAAGCCCTCACCGTTTTTTCTTTCGCTGACGGGGCCGCAGCCATGATCGTCGTCAGAAACCTGTACAAGTCCTTTGGCGACGTGAAGGCCGTCAACGGGGTTTCCTTCGAAGCCCGGGACGGAGAGATCACGGGCCTGCTGGGCCCGAACGGCGCCGGCAAGACGACAACGCTTCGAATGCTCTACTCCCTGCTGCCTCCGGACGGGGGCGAGATCCGCATCGACGGGCTCGACCCGGTGCACGATGCGATGGAAATCAAGCGCACGCTGGGCGTCGTTCCCGACAGCCGGGGCCTTTACACGCGGCTCAGCGCGCGCGAGAACATCGCCTACTTCGGCGAACTGCACGGCATGAGCAAGCGGGAGATCGGGGAACGCATCGAGGAACTCATCGAGACCCTGGACATGGGCGACTTCATCGACCGTCGCACCGAGGGATTCTCGCAGGGCCAGCGCGTCAAGGTCGCCATCGCCCGTTCCATGGTGCACCGTCCCCAGACGGTGCTGATGGACGAACCCAGCAACGGTCTTGACGTGATGAGCACCCGCGCGCTGCGCGAATATATCCGCAGCCTGCGCCGCGCCGGGCAATCCGTGGTGCTGTCGACGCACATCATGCAGGAAGTCGCCGCGCTGTGTGACCGCATCGTCATCATCGCCAAGGGTGAAGTGGCTGCCGACGGCACGGCCAAGGAACTGCTGCAACGCTCGGGCTGCGATAGCCTGGAAGACGCGTTCGTGAAACTGATCGGTACGGAAGAGGGTTTGCTGGCATGAGGGGACTCACCACGGTATTCAGGAAAGAAGTCCGCGAAAACATCCGCGACCGCCGCGCCCTGTTCAACTCGCTGTTGCTGGGCCCGCTGCTGTTCCCGCTGCTGTTCGTGGGCATGATGTGGTTCCTGGAGAGCGCCGAGCGCGAACGCCAGGAGCAGACCCTGGAACTCCCGGTGGTCGGAGCCGAATACGCACCCAGCCTGATCCGCTTTTTTGAGCAGCAAGGCGTGCAGATCGAGCCGGAACCTGAAAATCCCGAGGCCCTGGTCCAAAACCAGGAGGAACAGGTCATCCTGCGCATCCTGCCGGAGTACCCGGAACAGTGGTCGCTGGGCTTGCCAGCCCCGGTCGAGGTCATCTCCGACCCTTCACGGCAGGAAACCAATGCAGCGATACGGCGCGTCAAGATGCTGCTTGCCGCCTACGGTTCTCAGACCGCTTCGCTGCGGCTGCAGCTGCGCGGCGTTTCGCCGCAGCTGGCTTCACCGATCATGGTCCGGGACGTGGACCTTTCCACGCCCAAGAGCCGGGCCATCCTGGCCGTGATCTTCCTGCCCTACGTGCTGATGATCACCGCCTTCACCGGCGCGACCCACCTGGCCATGGATACGACGGCCGGCGAGAAGGAGCGCAAGTCGCTCGAACCGCTGCTGATCAACCCGGTGCCACGGTGGCAGATCATGACCGGCAAGATGATCACCACCACCGTGTTCGCGATGGCCTCGCTGGCCCTGACGCTGGTTTCGTTCCGCATCGTGCTGCCCTACATGCCGGTCGGCGCCTTCGGCATGGACCTGACCCTGGGCGTCGAGACCCTGCTGCGTATTCTGCTGGTCATATCACCCGTGGCGATCCTGGCTGCCGCGCTGCTGACGCTGCTGGCGTCCTTCGCCAAGTCATACCGCGAGGCGCAGAGCTACATGGGACTGGTGATCCTGATCCCTATGATTCCCAGCCTGATTTTCATGGCCAACCCGATCAAGGCGGAAGCCTGGATGATGAATGTTCCGCTGTTTTCCCAGAACATCCTGATCGGGGAAATCATTCGCGGCGAGGCGGTCCCCATGGCCTGGTACGGAATGTCTTTCGCGAGCACGATGGTCATCGGGCTGGTGCTGGCCGTGATCGCGGCGACGCTGTACAACCGCCCGAAACTGATCTTCAGCGGCTCATGACGGTCTTTGCGGCGCATGACAGTTGCAGCCGCGGTGACCCGGGTTGCGGATAATCGCTGCGCGATTTCCGTGAATGACGTTCCCGTTTTCGAGGCCTGTCACTTTTCTGGTATGAAAGGCAGGCGCCGGGGGCCTCCCTCGGTGCCCTGCTCGCGCCGGGCCTGCTCGACGATTTCGCGCACGTCCTGCAGCAGAAGACGCGCATCGTAAACAATGCCGTCCTTGATCGTGTAGCGCACCCCGCCGACCCGCACTGGCTGGTTGTCCTCGGACAGGCGAAAATGACCGGTGCCGTAAAGCACCTTGAAGTTGGCCAGCGGGTTTTCCTTCGTGATCACGAGATCGGCCAGCTTGCCCGGGCGGATCGAACCGATATCCGAGTCCATACCCAGCAATTCCGCCCCGCTGAAGGTCGCCGCGCGAATCACTTCCAGCGGGTGAAAGCCCGCCTCCTGCAATAATTCCAGTTCGCGGATGTAGCCGAAACCGTAAACCTTCCAGATATAACCGCTGTCGGATCCGGTCGTCACCCGGCCGCCGTGATTCTTGTAGTCGTTGACGAAAAGCATCCACTTTTGAAAATTGTTCTTCCAGGCGACTTCGTCGGCCGTCGTCCAGTCGAACCAGTAGGAACCATGCGCCCGCCTCGACGGCTGAAAAAATTGCCACAGGTTCGGGTGCGCGTAATCCTGCTGCCAATCGGCGTTCATTTCGCGCATCAGGTCACGGCTGGCCTCGTAGATCGTGAAGGTCGGGGAAATCGTGAAACCAAGCGCGATCAACTCGTCCCGTACGGCGTTCCACTTTTCCGATCCCGGCTCGGCGGCCTGGGCCCAGAGGCGCCCCGCCTCACCGAAGCGGTGCTGCTCGTCACTGTAGTTGTAGTGCGGTGGATAGTCCTGGATCACCCGGTTCTCGAACATGGCCTCGGGCAGGCCATACCAGTGCTCCATGCTGCCCAGTCCGGCACGTGCCGAATCGAGGACGTTCCAGCGCACGACGTCGAGCTGGGCATGGTGCATCATTGATCCGAGCCCCTGTTTGCGCGCCTCGTCGAGCGCCGCGCTCATGACCTCGGGCGGTGCACCGAAAAACTTGATGCCGGAGGCGCCCTGGCGGGCGATGCTGCGGACCCATTCCCGGGCGTCCTTTGCGGTCAGAATCGGACGGTCTTCACCCATGCCAAAGACGAAATAGGGCACGATGCGCGGCGCGGCGATTTCGTTTTTCTTGCTGCGCTGGCTGTGCGCCAGCACCCAGTCCGCACCATTGAAGCTGCCGGCCTCGCGAATCGTCGTAATGCCGTGTGCGAGCCACAGCTTGGCTGGGTACTCAGCCGGGACCCCCTGGGCGTCTCCACCGAAATGGGCGTGGGAATCGATGAATCCGGGCAGCACGAAGTGCCCCTCCAGGTCCATCACGCGGTCGCCCTTGCGCGCCTCGATCCGCCGGGCCTCGTCGATGGGCAGGCCGGGATAACCCACGTTCTGCACAGCGACGATGCGGTTTCCTTCGATGACCACGTCGACCGGGCCCACGGGCGGCGCGCCTTCGCCGTTGATGACGGTCACGCCCCGCAGGATGAGACGCTCGAAAGGCCCTTCGCCGCGGTCGCGGTCGGGCGCCGTTTGCGGCGCTGCGACGGCATCGAACGCCAACAGGGCAAGCAGCAGCAGGACGGTCAATCGGGAAACAAAAGCACTCATGGAAATTCGCACCCAGCAAAATTCGGTGATACAGTATATGCTGAGGAAAAAGGATTTTCCGCTTGGAGTTCGAAATGGAAGATACACGCAAATCGGCGGCGGCCGCCGCAATCGACGTCCAGCAGGACGCGAAACAAAAGCCTCAGGAAGACAGGGAAACGTTCGTTGCTTTCATGAACGAACCGGTTGCCGATACTTCGCCGGGGCAAGACGACTCCGTTACGGGCAAGGCGCTCGATCGCTGGTTCAGGGAACGCCAGAAACAGCAGGGCAGTCCCCGTATGCTGGAGATTCCCAACGAGGCCGTGATCACCAACGGCGGCCCGATTCACATCACCGGCAATCTTACCCTGGTTCGGGAAGACGGCTCGGTTGAGTATGCCAATCACCTGTCGCTCTGCCGTTGCGGTCATTCCAGCACCAAGCCGACCTGCGATGATGCCCACCTCGACCGCGAATTCCTGCACAGTGGAAAATTTTCTTCGGTTTCGGAAGTGCCACCGACGGATCGCCCAAGCAAAGTGACCTTCACCCTGGTCAGAAACGGACCGGTGACATTCCGTGGACGAGTCAAGCTGCTCAACCAGTTCGGGCAGGAGTGCATGAAAATGCGCGGCGCCCTGTGCCGCTGCGGGCAGTCGGCGAACAAACCGTTCTGCGATGGCTCACACGAGCGTTCCGGGTTCAAGACCTCGCGCTAGGCGTATTTTCAGCGCAACACCGGCGCGACCTGACTAAAAAACGGCCCGTGGGGATTGCGGTCCGGGGGGCCGACGCGTCACAATCCTGCCCATGGACGTATTCAAAGTATTCCAGGTCGAAGCCGCGCATTACCTGCCGAACGTTCCGGCCGATCACAAGTGCCGCCGTATGCACGGGCACTCGTTTCGCATCGAGGTTCACGTCAGTGGTTCCGTGGGAGAAGACAGCGGCTGGGTCATGGACTTCGCCGACCTGAAACGCGCGTTCCGGCCGCTTTTCGATCAACTGGACCATCACTGCCTCAATGATATCGAAGGCCTGGAAAACCCCACCAGCGAAAATCTCGCCCGCTGGGTCTGGCAGCGCCTGCAGCCCGCTCTTCCCGGCCTGAGCAAGGTAGTGGTGCAGGAAACCTGCAACGCCGGCTGTGTCTATCGCGGCTGAGAATCAGCTTTTCTTTAGCTGATTCAGGTCAATTACCGACCGCCTCAGCCTCCGTACACTACATTTGTCGGTAGTGCAGAACATCGCGCTATCGAAGGAACACGATTGTGTGAAGACTCTCCAAGTCTCAAGATTTAGGCCAGGCCAAGCGTCTGGCCTTCTTTTTTGGGGCTTGAATACCGGCGCAAACACGATAGCGAGTTAAAATGCTTCCAAAGTGCGCATTAATTGTCCGAAGTCATTTTGCAACTGCCCCGGCTTTGACGCGCATCAATTTTGAAGCCTTTTTCATCGTTTATCTTTTTTTCGCAGTAATCACCCGGAACCTTCGATGGAACAACGAGTCGTTTTCGATACAGAACTGATCAAACGGTACGACGTCGCCGGACCGCGCTATACCTCTTATCCGACCGCCGTGCAGTTCATGGAAGGTTTCGATGGCGAGGCCTATCGCCGGCACGTGGCCGCAAGCAACAGCGAGCTGATTCCCAAGCCGCTGTCCCTGTATGTGCACCTTCCCTTCTGCAAATCGCTCTGCTACTACTGCGGTTGCATGAAGAAAGTGACGCGGCACACCGCGCAGGCCGATCAGTACCTGACCTTGCTCGACCGTGAAATCGAAATGCAGGGCCAGTTATTCGATCACGATCGGGAAGTCGTACAGCTGCACTTTGGTGGCGGCACACCGACATACCACGATGACGCGCAGCTCAAGGCCCTGATGGAGCAGCTCGGACGTCATTTCTCGCTGAGCCGCGACGACGACCGCGAGTTTTCCATTGAAGTCGACCCCCGGACCGTCGGCACCGATCGCCTCGAAGCGCTGGCCGAGATGGGATTCAACCGCATCAGCCTGGGCATCCAGGACGTCGATCCGCGGGTGCAGAAGGCCGTGAACCGAATCCAGGACACGAAGTCGACGCTGGAAATGATCGGCCGCGCCCGCGAGCTGGGCTTCAACTCGGTTTCTGTGGACCTGATCTATGGCCTGCCGCTGCAGACCGTCGAGAGT
>JASFSI010000015.1:0-12945 GCA_050114495.1 Lysobacterales bacterium
GATCGGGGAAGACGCCACCCGGGTGACGTCCACGCTGGAATTCGAGCCGCGCCAGGCCGCTTCGAAAGCGGCTTCGATCGATCTCGACGGTGACAATCTGCAGCTCGTCTCGCTCAAGCGCGACGGCGAGGTTCTGGATCCGGGTGCCTGCCAGCGGAGCGCAGGCGGTCTGTCCATACCGGTGGAGCAGAAAGCCTGCCGCCTGGAACTCGAAGTCATTATTCATCCTGAACACAACACTGCGCTGGAAGGTTTGTACTGCTCCGGTGATTTTCTCCTCACCCAATGCGAGCCGGAGGGCTTTCGAAAAATCACCTATTTCCCGGACCGGCCGGATGTCATGACGGTGTTCGACGTCACGGTGGAAGCGGACCGTGCCCGTTACCCGGTATTGCTTTCCAACGGCAACGCGGTTGAGCGGGGCGAAAGTGAAGAAGGCAGGCACTGGGTGCGCTGGCTGGATCCCTTCGCCAAGCCGAGTTACCTCTTCGCGCTGGTTGCCGGTGACCTGGCCTGTGTGGAAGGCCGCTTTGAAACACGGAGTGGCAAAGAGGTGGCGCTGCGGTTTTTCCTGGAACGGGAAAACGCCGATCGCTGCGGCCACGCACTCGAATCACTGATTCGCGCCATGAAATGGGACGAGGAGCGATTCGGCCTGGAATACGACCTGGACGTCTATCACGTGGTCGCGACCAATGACTTCAACATGGGTGCGATGGAGAACAAGTCACTCAATATTTTCAATTCAAAATACGTTCTCGCAACCCGGGAGACGGCTACCGATGCCGATTACCAGGCCATCGAGGGAGTGATCGGCCACGAGTATTTTCACAACTGGACCGGCAACCGGGTGACCTGCCGTGACTGGTTCCAGCTGACCCTCAAAGAAGGACTGACGGTCTTTCGAGACCAGGAATTCAGCGCCGACATGCAGTCGCGCGCGGTCAAGCGCATCCAGGATGTGCGCATGCTGCGCAGCCGCCAGTTCGCCGAGGACTCCGGTCCGATGTCTCACCCGATACGTCCCGACAAGTACCAGAAAATCAATAATTTTTACACGATGACCGTGTACCAGAAAGGCGCCGAAATCATTCGTATGTACCATACGCTTCTGGGCGAGGAAGGCTTTCAGCGCGGCATGAAGCTGTATTTCGAGCGCCACGACGGCCAGGCCGTGACCTGTGACGATTTCCTGGCCGCGATGGCGGACGCCAACGGCGTTGTGCTGGAACGCTTCAGCCGCTGGTACGGGCAGTCCGGCACCCCGGTGGTCACGGCACGGGGCGAGTACGATGCCGAGGCCAAAACCTATACGCTGCGCCTTTCCCAGGAAACACCGCCGACCGCGGACCAGGATGAGAAGCTGCCTCTGCTGATACCGGTTCAGGCCGGTTTGCTGTCACCCCAGGGCCGCGTGGTGGATCTCGAGACCGACGACGCCTTCAGAACCGAAGCGGGTTCCGCGATGCTGCTGCTGGATGAAGCGGAAAAGCAATTCGTGTTCCGCAACGTACCCGAGGCGCCCGTGCCCTCGCTGCTTCGTGGTTTTTCCGCACCGGTCAAGCTCGAGTGTGACTACAGTGAAAGCGAACTGGCCCTGCTGCTGACGCACGACAGCGATTCCTTCAACCGCTGGGAAGCCAGCCAGTTGCTGGGCAAGCGGGCCATCCTCGCGAACGCGGAGCGGCACGGCCGGGGTGAATCCATGCAGCTCAGCGACGGCTTGATCGACGCCTTTGGCGCCTTGATTTCGGACGCGCAGGCCGACCCGGCGCTGCTGGCCGAAGCCATTGCGCTGCCGGACGAGGTATACCTGGCCGAGTTCGTGAACGAGGTCGACGTGGACGCCCTGCACGCGGCGCGGGCCTTCGTGAAGAGCACGCTGGCCACGGCGCTGAGTGATGCATTGCTCACGCGTTACGAAGCCATGTCCGACCCGGGTCCTTACCGCAAAACGGCCAAAGCGATCGCGTCACGCAGCTTGCGCAATATCTGCCTTTCCTACCTGGTAGAGACACCCGCAGGCCAGACCATCGCCGAGCGTCAACTGGCCGACAGCGACAATATGACCGATACGCTGGCCGCACTGGGTGCGCTGGTGCGCGCACGGGCGGACTCGGCCACGGCGGCGCTGACGGAATTCGAGAATCGCTGGTCCGGGGATGCCCTCGTCATGGACAAGTGGTTTTCACTCCAGGCCTCGGTACCGGGCGCTCAGACCGTTGCCGATGTGCAGCGCCTGCTCGAGCATCCGGAGTTCAGTATTCGAAACCCGAACAAGGTCCGCGCGTTGCTCGGTGTCTTTTCCGCCGCGAACCCGACCGCGTTTCACGCGGCGGACGGTTCCGGTTACCGCCTGCTGTCCGCGCAGGTCTACGAACTCGACACGCTGAATCCCCAGGTCGCCGCTCGACTGGTCGCGGCATTCAACTCGTGGGTCCGCTTCGGTCGTGAGCGCCGGCTGCTGATGCAGGCCGAGCTGGAGCGGATCGCAGCGAAACCGGGGCTTTCCAGCGACGTCGAGGAAATCGTCATCAGCGCGCTGAAGACCGGAGTACAGGCATCTTGAGTGTTAGCGATAGCCAGCGCCGAAGCCGCTGGACAGGCCTTGTTTTGCGCCTTGCCATGTCACTGGCCATCGTGGCCGGCTTTGCGGGCTGTACTTCCTCAGCCGAGCAGCCCAAGGCAGTAAAAGACAGCGGCATCGATATCGTGGGGATCATCATACAGAACGACCTGGCTTACGTCGTTCGGGACGTGATGGTCACCGTTCCGGCGACCGGCGCCTACGCGGGCTGCGGAAACCTGCTCCAGCGCAGCAGCTGCCGTACGTCCTTTCCGGCCCGCGATTACCGTAAGAACGCCGTCAAGGTGACTTGGTCCGAGCGCGGCGAGAAAAAGGAAACGGACGAGTTTTTCGTCGATTTGCCCGCTGATGCGACGATCGGTGACGTATTCTGGCTCGAGGTCGCGATCTATGCCCCGGGGCTCGCCGGAGCCCGCCTCGTTCGGCCCTGAGCGTCCCGGTTGCGCACGCCGTGGTATGCTTGAATACAGTGATGAAACGCGCCTGGCCCATAGTACTGATGCTGATCCTTTCAGCCTGTTCCGGTCCCACGCTCAGGGACGGCGGCGATGGTGTCTATTACGCCTCGTCTCCGCCCGCTTACGTGTACGTCGACAGTTATGTCGGGTTCCGGTACTTCGGCCCGTATGCCTGGTCCTGGTATCACCCGGTCTGGTATTCACCGCTGGCCGGAGGACATTACTACTGGCGCTGGGCGTCCGGCTCCGCGCCGCTGATCAGCGACAAGGGCGGCCTGCGGCATCATGATTTGCTGCCGGGGTCGCCGCTTACTCCGGGCCAACTGGCCGTTGTACCCGTCGAATCCCGGGTCAGCGTGAAAAACCGCTTCTACGACAAGCCCCGCCGCAAGTTCGCCGGTTCGGCAAAGTCGCCGGGCAAAGCCGATTCGCGCCAATCGTCCTATTCCATGCGCCGGCCAATGGCTCCATCCACGACTTCGCGCATGGCTCGTCCGTCATCCGCTCCAAGGAACTCAGAACACGAACATTGAAACGTCCGTGTGACGAACGGCAGTTGTTCGAAGAAACTGCCGTGCTAGATTGAACCCCGAGGAATCGACCGGAGAGCCTCGACATGAGCCTGAGCAAAGAAATTCTGGACCGCAGGATCCTGCCGGCACTGGGCGTCTTCATAGGCGCCAGCTGGGTCGTGGTGGAAATACTCGACCGGCTGGTCGAACGCTACTACCTCTCGCCGTATTTACCAGACATCGTTTTCTGGGGCCTGTTCTCATTGATTCCCAGCGTGCTCGTCATTGCCTGGACCCATGGGCGGCGCGGCAAGGACAAGCCCGGCCGAGCTGAGAAAGCGTTGGTCCCCTTGAATGTCATCGCTTCGATTTTTCTCCTGATGAGCGTGTTCGGCGACAAGGACATGAGCGCCACGGCGGATATGGTGACCATGGCCAACGAGATGGGTGAGAACGAAGTTCACTACGTGCCAAGGGAGTCTTACCGACGGCGGCTTTATGTCTATTTCTGGGATTCGGGCGGCGAAGAGCAGGTGCAGCAGTGGCTGCGCTACGGCGTAACGGAACTGCTTACCCAGGACCTGGAACAAAGTCCGTTCCTACTCGTTTCCTCTCCATGGGAGGGTTTTTACTCCGAACTCCAGGAAGCCGGTTTTGACGATGGACTGGACGTTCCCGTCTCTCTCAAGCGGGAGATTGCCGACGAGGCGAACCGCGACTATTTCGTCGATGGCGAAATCAGCCGTGCCGACGGGCAGTTCGAAGTGACGGTGCGCGTCTGGAGTTCGTCTTCACTGGAACTGATCGGCGAGTCCTCAGCCACCGGCTGGGACCTGATGAAAATTATCGATGACCTGTCGGTGGAGGTGCGAAAGCTGCTCGATACACCACCCGGTGGAAGCGATTTGCCGCTTGGTGAAACCTTCGGCGAATCGGAGTTGGCGCTGCAGCGCTATATCGAGGCAAGAAACGCCGTCCTCATGGCGAATGACCGTGTCGAGGCGGACCGCCTGTACGACCAGGCGCTGAACGAGGATCCGGATTTCGCCAAGGCCTGGTTCATGAAAAGCCTGGCCTTGTGGGAACAGGGCGACGGGGCAGCAACGCAGGCCTCGCTGGAGGAAGCACAAAAGCGCTCCTACCGGCTCTCGGAGCGGGACCAGGTCAACGTCAAGCTGATGACTTACGGTATCGCCGGGGACAACGCAAAGGTGGAGACGCTGCTGCGCATGCGCGCGCGGATTGTCGGCGACGCGTCCACGTATCACACACTCGGTAACTTCCTGATGCTTTCCGGCAAGCCGGAAGAGGCAAAAGAGCAGTTCAAGCGCCAGATGGAAGTCGACAGTTCGGCGATTGGCAGCCTGCTCATACTGGCCAACCTGGAGCGTTCCACCGGCGATATCGACCGGGCGATTGAGTACGCGCTGGAGTACATCGAACAGCGCCCCGATGACCTCGACTCGCACCAGATGCTGGGCGATCTCTACATCGAAGCGGGCGAACTGGATGCTGCCCGCAAGTACTATGAACAGGCCCAGATACTGGAGGATCCGCCACTCGAGTCCACCCTGGAATTGGCGCTTCTGGCGCTTCGACAGGGTGAGTGGGCCCGGGCGCGGGAACTGATCGACGAAGCGCGCTCGTATGCGTCGACACCGGCGCACCGGATTCGGTTGCTGCAAGTAGAGATGTATTTTGAGTCCCGTCTGGGACGCATCGACAACGTGCTGAAACTCACGGAAAAACTGTCGGAATATTCGCGCCAGGCCATGACACCGGTCGGTCACGTGTTCGCGTATTACGTGTCGTTGATCCAGTACAACCTCATGCTGGGGCGAGTTGGGCCCGCCGAGGATGCGCTGGCGTCGGCGCGCCAAGCCCTGCAGTCTCCCATGGACGGGTTTCTGTCGTTCAGCGAGGCCCATATTGCGGTGAGCAAGGGTGAATTGGAAACGGCCGAAAGTGCACTGGAAAACGGGGCTTCCTTTATTGAACGATTCAATGCCGACTACGTTTCGTTCATGATTCCGATGACAGCCGCCCGCATCGCCGAGGCGCGCAAGGATTATTCGGAAGTCGGGCGACTGTATACCGACGCGCTCGCCAGGCTCCGCCGTTCAGCGTTCGCGGGTGACATGCAGGATGGTCAGTCCGAACTTTACGGCATGTGCGCGCAGGCGCACGTCAGGGCGGAAGAGTTCGATTTGGCGCAAAGCGTGATCGAAGAAGGCTTCAGCCGGGATGCAGCCGAGCCGGCGCTCTGGGTTGCCCGGGCGATGCTGCAGGAAGCCCAGGGTGCGCCGCAAATGGCGCTGGCTTCGGTCAACTATGCGCTGGCTATCTGGTCGAACGCGGACCCGGACTACCATTACTACCGTGATGCCAAGGACCTGGCGCAGCGTCTGGAACAGTCGCTGCAATAGGGGCGGCTTGCCGCTTTTCCTTTTTTTTCAGTACAATACGCGGCCCATTCCTGTCGGCCAGGTTTTGTTATGCAGTTTTCGAAGACATTCGACGTGATCGTGATCGGCGGCGGCCATGCCGGCACCGAGGCCGCGCTCGCCTCGGCCCGGGCCGGCGCCAGCACGCTGCTGGTCACTCATACCATCGAAACCGTCGGCCAGATGAGCTGCAATCCCGCTATCGGCGGAATCGGCAAGGGTCACCTCGTCAAGGAAATCGATGCGATGGGCGGCGTGATGGCTCATGCCGCGGATGCGGCAGGCATACAGCTTCGAACGCTCAACTCGCGAAAAGGCCCGGCCGTCCGGGCGACCCGGGCCCAGTGTGACCGGAACCTGTACCGCTCGTTTATCCGCAGCGCCGTGGAATCGCAGGAAAACCTGCTGGTTTTCCAGTCAGCCGTGCATGCGCTGCTGCTGGACGGTGACCGCGTTACCGGTTGTGAAACGGCCGGCGGCCTGCGCTTTAGCTCGGCCGCGGTGATCCTGACCGCCGGAACGTTCCTGGCGGGCAAGATCCACATCGGGGAAGAACAGTTTTCCGGTGGCCGCGCCGGCGATCCGCCCGCTATCGCGCTGGCCGAGCAGCTCCGTGAACTGCCTTTCGCGGTGGAGCGGCTGAAAACCGGAACGCCGCCCCGTATTGACGGCAACACGGTGGATTTCAGCGTGATGAAAGAGCAGCCGGGCGACGATCCCCGGCCCGTGTTCTCATACATGGGCAGCCGCGCGGATCATCCGCGGCAGCTCAGCTGCTGGATCACGCACACCTCTGAGCAAACGCACGACCTGATCCGCAACGCACTGGACCGCTCTCCGCTGTTTGCCGGTGTAATCGAAGGCGTGGGGCCGAGGTATTGCCCTTCGATCGAGGACAAGGTCGTGCGCTTCGCTGACCGCGACAGCCACCAGATTTTCGTCGAGCCCGAGGGCCTGTACACGCGCGAACTCTATCCCAACGGCATTTCTACCAGCCTGCCGTTTGATGTGCAGATGGAGTTTGTGCATTCGATCCGTGGTTTCGAAGCGGCGCATATTACGCGGCCGGGCTACGCGATCGAGTACGATTTTTTCGACCCGAGAGAACTGCATGCCTGGCTTGAGACCAAACACCTGCACGGACTGTTTTTTGCCGGTCAAATCAACGGAACGACCGGTTACGAGGAGGCTGCCGCGCAGGGGTTGGTAGCCGGCGTCAACGCCGCCCGTTACAGCCGGGGTGACTCGATGTGGAGTCCGCGACGCGATGAGAGCTATATCGGCGTGATGGTCGACGACCTGATCACGCAGGGCACGCAGGAGCCGTACCGGATGTTCACCAGCCGTGCGGAATACCGCCTGCAATTGCGCGAGGACAACGCAGACCTGCGCCTGACCGAAACCGGCAGGGAACTCGGCCTGGTGACCGATGACCGCTGGCGGGCGTTTTGCGAGAAACGCGAAAGCATCGAGTTCGAACGATCTCGCCTGGAAGACATCTGGGTGGCGCCGGGCAATCGCTTTGCAGCCGCGCTGGAAGCGCAGCAGGGCATATCGGTCAGCCGTGAGTGCCGGGCTCTGGACCTCCTGCGCCGGCCCGAGATGGACTATTCGAAGCTCATGGCGGTCGAAGGTATCGGCCCGGGTGTGCCCGATGCTTCAGTGGCCGAGCAGATCGAAATCCAGGTCCGCTACGCGGGCTACCTCGATCGCCAGCAGGAAGACATCGAGAAGCGCCGAAAGAACGAAAACAGGGTGATTCCGGAGGGCTTTGATTATGGGGCTGTGCGCGGACTGTCTTCGGAAGTTCGCGAAAAACTGCAGCGGGTCATGCCCGACACGATCGGCCAGGCTTCCCGAATTCCCGGCATGACGCCTGCCGCCATTTCGCTGCTGCTGGTATACCTGAAAAAAGATCGGATTCGCGTCGCCTGAAGGCGCTGTTCAGACTGCATTTTTTCGATCACGAATTGGCAACGATCGGTTTACTTTTTTTTAACGCGAAAGGGTTATGCTGGAACCGTAAGTTGACTGTGCCTAGCGTATCGTCCATTCAGACAGGCAGTCCCCACACTTCTATGCCTTAAACGATACGCTTTCAAGCCCCGGCCCTGCCGGGGCTTTTTTTATTGAATCCGGGCGCAGGGCGCATTTTGCGCTCATTGGCTGATTCAGCTGCGTCAAGGCACCGCTCTTACCCCGTCACGAAAAGAAAACCCCGCCGCCGGCGGGGTTTTCTGAACAGTGCTGCGGATCGGGATTACTCGTCGCCGTAATCGCTGGCCCCGGGCATCCACTTGACGGTCATCGTGGCGCCCTGCTTGAAGGTGGCGCCCCATTCGGCCATGAAGGCGTCAAAGGCTTCCGCGCTGCCCATTTCCTTGACCATGATGTCGTAGAAAGTGGGATCCTCTTCGACCATGCCGGCCCATCCCTTGGTGGGCGAAACCAGCACGAGGTGGCCGGCCTTGGTGCCGGACTCCATCCAGTGGAAGCCCCAGTGGTTCTTGGTGCCGCCCGCTTTGAGCGCCTTCATGATCCGGTCCATGCCCTGCCGAAACGCGCCGTACTGGCCGTTGTGCACGTACCAGTCGGTCAGGTGGAACAAGTCGTAGCCGTCCCAGTCTTCGGGCCAGTGGCTCCAGTCCTGCACCGTTCGGACCATCATCCGGTCCATGTCCGCGATCTGCGGCCAGACGTTTTCCATGAACACTTCGCCGGCTTTTTCCTGCCAGTCGTACTCGGCATCAAAGTCGGCCCATTTGTGCCCGCCGGAAAAGGCGTAGTAATCACCGGTGTCGGGGCCGGTCAGGACGCGGTACCAGTTGTAGCGCATGGCGCCGTCGAAATTGGCGATCCACTTGTGGTAATCGGTGATCGCGGTGATCAGGGCCTCGTCATGACCTTCTTTCGCCTGGATCTTGATCAGCGTGCCGATGTTTCCGCCCTCTTCCTGCGCGACCGCAGGCGCCAGCCAGAAAACACACAGTGTGAACAGCAGAAACTTCTGAAATTTCGTTTTCATGAATAACTCTCCCTCCGTATTGTTTGGTATGCGTGTTTGAGCGCTCGTTGGCCCAGACAACGTCCTGAGTATAGGCGCTGTTGAAAATTCTGCTTGGAGGGGCGCATTCCGGACGACTTCTCTTGACAACGATGCGGTACAATCTCACGCTTTTCGAGAGTCAGCCCAACCCGTCAGCAGGAAGCAGCCGTTATGAGCAGCGAATCCGTCACCCGATCGACCAATTTCATTCGCAACATCGTGATCGAAGACCTCGAGTCCGGAAAGCACGAGCAAATCGTGACCCGGTTCCCGCCGGAACCCAACGGCCACCTCCACATCGGGCATGCCAAGTCGATCTGTCTCAATTTCGGGATCGCCGACGAGTTCGGCGGCAAGACGAATCTTCGTTTCGACGATACCAATCCACTGAAAGAAAACGAGGACTTCATGAACGCCATCATGGAGGACGTGCGTTGGCTCGGGTTCGAATGGGACGGCCTTTTCCATGCCTCGGATTACTTCCAGCAGCTTTACGACTTCGCCGTGCACCTGATTCGTACCGGCAAGGCCTACGTGGAGGAACTCGACGCCGAGCAGATCATCGAGTACCGCGGGGACTGGATGAACAACCGGCCCGGGCGCAACAGCCCCTGGCGCGACCGCCCCATCGAGGAAAGCCTGGACCTGTTCGAGCGCATGAAAAACGGTGAGTTCGAGGACGGCAAATATGTTCTGCGCGCAAAGATCGACATGGCCTCGCCGGACCGCTTCATGCGCGACCCGGTGATGTACCGCATTCGTAACGCCAGCCATCACCGGACCGGCGATACCTGGCACATCTACCCGATGTACGACTGGGCGCACGGTATCTCGGACGCGATCGAAGGCATCACGCATTCGCTTTGCACGCTGGAGTTCGAGGAACACCGTCCGCTCTATGAGTGGTTCCTCGAGAACATTCCCTCGCCCAGCATGCCTCGCCAGATCGAGTTTGCGCGCGGAAACCTCGACTACACGGTAATGAGCAAGCGCCGGCTGCGTGAACTGGTGGAAGAAGGCCACGTCAGCGGCTGGGACGACCCCCGCTTGCCGACGCTGGCCGGCCTGCGTCGAAGGGGATTCACCCCGGAAGCCATCCGTGCTTTCTGGGCCGATATCGGCATCTCCAAGTCCAACAGCATCATCTCGATGGGCGTGCTGGAGAACTACGTGCGCAACGATTTGAACGTTCGCGCTCCGCGCACCATGGCCGTGCTCGATCCGCTCAAGGTCGTGCTGACCAATTTCCCGGAAGGTGATACGGAATGGCTGGAAGCGGCCGTGCACCCGCAGGATGAGTCGATGGGCACCCGCAAGGTCGCGATGACCCGTGAAATCTGGATCGAGCGCGGCGATTTCATGGAGGACCCGCCGCGCAAGTTTTTCCGCCTGAAGCCCGGCGGTGAAGTCCGCCTGCGCAATGCATTCATCGTTCGCTGCACCGACGTGGTGAAAGACGAAAACGGCGCAGTGGTTGCCTTGCACTGCGAGTTCGATCCCGACACCCGGTCCGGCATGCCGGGCGCCTCACGCAAGGTCAAGGGGACCATTCACTGGGTCTCCGCCGAGCACGGCGTGCCCGTCGAGGTGCGCCTCTGTGACCGCCTGTTCTCGGTTCCCAACCCGCTGGGGGACAAGGAGCGGGATTTTCGTGAATTCATCAATCCGCATTCCATGGATGTGCTGGAAAACGTGATCGTCGAGCCCGGGGTCGCGGCCGGCGCCGCCGGGGATTTTTACCAGTTCGAAAGAACGGGTTATTTCTGCCACGACAACGTGGATTCGAAGCCCGGAAAACCGGTGCTGAACCGCATCGTGACCTTGCGGGATTCCTGGGCGAGAATCGAAAAAGAACTCGCTGCAAAAGCCTGAAGTCCGGCTTCAGGCCGCAGCGGAAAGCATGACTTAAGCCACCCTTCGGGGTTCGGCGCTGTCTGCTACACTTTTTCATTGAAAACCAACGAGGGAGACTTGTCATGGGTGGATGGATAATCCTTGCCGTTCTGGCGGCGCTTGTCGTTTTTGCCATTTCGATCTACAACCGTCTCGTCGCCGGCCGGAACCGCTTCAAGAACGCGTTCGCCCAGATCGACGTGCAGCTCACCCGGCGTTACGACCTGATACCCAACCTGGTCGAGACCGCCAAGGGTTACATGAAGCACGAGCGGGAAACCCTCGAGGCCGTGATCAATGCACGCAACACGGCCGTGAGCGGCCTGTCTGCGGCCAAGGCCGACCCGTCCAACCCGGAGGCCATGAAGCAGCTCGCGGCAGCGGAGCAGGGCCTCTCCGGCGCCCTGGGGCGGCTGTTCGCCCTGTCGGAGGCTTACCCGGACCTGAAGGCCAACGAGAACATGATGCAGTTGTCCGAGGAACTGACCACTACCGAGAACAAGGTGGCGTTCGCGCGGCAGGCCTACAACGACTCGGTGATGGACTTCAACACGCTGCGCGAGTCGTTCCCGAACAACCTGTTTGCAGGCTGGTTCAATTTCCAGGCGGCCGAACTGCTGGAAATCGAGGACGAGTCGAAGCGCGAAGCGCCCAAGGTGAGCTTCTGAGCTGATTGCGTTGCGGCGGGGCAGGGCCGGCCTTGAATTTCTTTGAACAACAGGCGGCGGCGCGCAAACAGTCGCGCTGGTTGATCGTCCTGTTCGTCCTGGCGGTGGCCGCGATCGTCGTCGCCATCGACCTCGTCGTTCTGCTCGGTTTCGGCCTGGTCAGCTTCGACGCGGAAACGGCGTCGCTGTCGCTCGGCGACGTGCTGCGGCGCAACCTGCCGGCCATCGCAATCGTGACCGTCGCAACGCTGCTTTTCATCCTGTTCGCCAGCCTGTTCAAGATCACGCGCCTGCGCAGCGGCGGCGGGCAGGTCGCGCAGCAGATGGGGGGTATACGTGTGGACAGCGATACGCGCGACCCGCTCAAACGCCGCCTGGTCAACGTGGTCGAGGAAATTGCGCTGGCCTCCGGCGTGCCGGTTCCCGAGATTTACGTGCTCGACAGGGAGTCCGGAATCAATGCATTCGCAGCGGGATATTCTCCATCGGACGCGGCGGTCGCCGTCACGCGCGGAACACTGGAGAAACTCAACCGCGCCGAGTTGCAGGGCGTGATCGCACACGAATTCAGCCATATCCTCAACGGCGACATGCGGATCAACATCCGCCTGATGGGAACCCTGTTCGGTATCCTCGTGCTGGCCGTCATCGGGCGCCGGATCATCATTCACTCGCGGTTCATGGGGCGTTCGTCACGCAGCAAGGAAGGCGGCGCGGTCATCCTGGCGGCCGTGGGACTGATGGTCGTGGGCTATATCGGGCTGTTCTTCGGCCGCTGGATCAAGGCCGCGTTGTCACGGCAACGGGAGTACCTGGCCGATGCCTCGGCAGTACAGTTCACGCGTGACCCGGACGGTATCGGCGGGGCCCTGAAGAAAATCGCGGTGTACAGCGAGGCGTCCTACCTCGAAGCGGATTCAGAAGAAATCAGCCATATGCTGTTCGGTGACGGCCGCAAGGCGCTGTTTTTCGCGACGCATCCGCCCATCGAAAAACGCATCGGCCGGGTATACCCGGATTTCCGGCCGGAAGAATTGACCCAGCTCGCGCTGAAACTGCACCGCGAGAAAGAAAAAGCGAAGGAAAAGGCCGAGAAGGAACGGGCGGCAAAAGAACGGTCCGCGGGGAAATCCGCGGGGCCCGGTTTTTTCGACGCCGGCTCGATTGTCGACGGAATCGGCACCCCGGACTGGGAGCGCATGCTGACGGCTGCCGCTTTTGCGGCGGCGATTCCCGAAATCATGGACCGGGCCGTGCGTTCCGTCGACTGGGCGCCGGAGGTGCTGTTCTACACATTGATCGACGGGGACGAGAAGATCCGCCAGAAGCAACTGCTC
>JASFSI010000016.1:0-12676 GCA_050114495.1 Lysobacterales bacterium
GCAGAAGAAGCCGGGGCGTGAAAATGGACCGCAAGGACGGCGCACTGCTGGCGGGTGTGTGCTCCGGCATCGCACGCGCCCTCGACTGGAACGTCTGGGCGCTGCGCTTACTGTTTGCGGCCTTCCTTCTGTTCAAGACCCTGTGGGCGATTATTGCCTACGCTGCGCTGGCGCTGCTGTTCCACTTCGGCAGCGCCGCGCGCCGCAGCGAGAAAAAGGAGGGGCTGGAATCGCCCGAACTGGCCGAGCGCGGGCGGCGAATAGACGAACTGGAAAAGCGCTTCCGCGACCTGGAACGGAAGTGAATCAAGCCGCTCAGGCGGGCCCGGCCTCCGCTATGTAGCGAGCTCCGGTGTAGTGGAAGCGGCGCAGCATCAGCGCCGCGGCCACGGTCAGCCCGGCGATCATGCCGACCCACATCCCGGCCGGCCCCATGCCGAAACGGAAGGTCAGCGAATAACCCAGCACCATGCCGACGATCCAGTACGCGACCATCGTGTAGATCATCGGCATGCGCGTGTCCTTGTAACCCCTCAACGCACCCGCCATCACCATCTGGACCCCGTCGGGATACTGGAAGACCGCGGCGTAAAAAAGCAGGCTGACCGCCAGCGCACCGACCGTGGCGTCACTCGTATAGAGCTTCACGACCAACTCGGGGGCGAAAAACATCAGGGATGCGCTGACCGTCTGTGTCCCCAGCACGATCAGCAGGCCGATCCGCCCGGCGTACCGCGCCGCCGCCGGCTCGCCCCGGCCCAATGCATTTCCAACGCGGATGGATATGGCCGATGAGAGACCGACGGGCACCATGAACACCAGTGCCGAGAAGTTGATGGCGATCAGGTGCGCGGCGGCCGGTATGGGCCCCAGCCGGCCGATCAGCAAAGCGGCGCCCACGAACAGGCTGCCCTCGACCGCGATGGCAACCGCGATGGGAAGACCAATCCGCAGCAAGGCCAGGATGGTCTTGAAATCGGGCAGGTCAAAACGGGAAAGCAGGGAAAACGGGCGATAATGCCGGTGCAGCGCGATGTAGGAAAGCAGGAACAGGAACTGCAGCCAGATCACGATGGACGTCGCGTAGCCGCAGCCGACGGTGCCCAGCGCAGGAAACCCCAGCTTGCCGAACATCAGTACGTAATTCAGCGGTATGTTCAGCAATGCCCCTGCAATGCCGTAAAACATCGTCGGGCGTGTATAACCGGTACCCTCGCTGAAAAAGCGCAGGAGTAATACCAGGCAGAGCCCGGGCGCGCCCCATGACACCGCCCGCAGGTAACCTGCCGCGTGCGGAATGATCAGGGGGTCGATGCGAAAAGCTTCGAGCAGTGGTTCGCTGAAACGGCACAGCAGCCAGTACGGCACACCGAGCGCGAGCGCGATCCAGAGGGCCTGCCGCGTCTGGTAGGCGGCTTCCTCCTTCTTCTGGGCGCCATCCAGCTGCGCCACGCTGGGCTGCACGGCCATCAGCGTGCCGATCACGAACATCAGGGCGGACGACCAGACCGCACCGCCGATACCGAGCGCAGCCAGGGCGATATCCCGGTTCGGAAGCCGGCCCGCCATCACGGTATCGACGAAGTTCATGCTGAACACGGCCACCTGCCCGATGATGATCGGGGCCGCGAGGTGCAGGGTTCTGCGTATCGCAGCCGAGTGGCTATTTTCTTTCGCTATACTGGTCATGCAGGCGACTCATTCTACAGGAGAGCCAGGCAGCGATGAGCCAGGAAATCAACGAAGCAACACAAAAAACCGCAACTGAAGCAACGCCCGTGTCCGCGAGAGAACAGCTGCCCGCCACCGTTCCGGACAGCAAGCTCACGATTCGAAAAACACGGCTGATCGGCTCCAGTGCCTGCCTGAATTGCGGAACGGAGCTGAAGGGGCCCTTCTGCCATTACTGCGGGCAGCCCGACAAGAATCTCATGCGCTTTTTTCCTGTCCTTCTGCGCGAAATGCTGGAGGATTTCGTCGATTTCGATTCGCGCTTCATGCGCACCATGAAGCCCCTGCTGTTCCGGCCGGGAAAGCTCACACGGGATTACCTCGATGGCCGCCGTTTCCGCTACGTCCCGCCGCTGCGCCTGTACCTGTTTTCCAGCATCCTGATGTTTTTCCTGGCTGCGATCCTGGCAAACACCGGCATCAACCTGGCCACCCAGTCGGATACCGACGGGGCGCCGATCCAGATCAGCATGAGCGAGTCAGAGCAAGCCGACCTGGACCAGGCAATGCAGGAACTCGACAAGGTTCAACCGGGGCTTGGTGAAACCGTCGGAGCCCAGATCGAGGCGGCTCAGTCCGACTCACAGGATAAAGAAGATGAAGAGCCGGAAATCAACTTCGACGTGGACGGCAAGCCCTGGGATCCGGTAAGCAATCCCGTCGTGGTTCCACTGATGCCGGACTTCGTCAACCGCTGGGTCAACCGGGAACTGGAAGAGTCGCCGCAGAAACTCAAGGGCCTCCGCGACGACCCCGGCGTGATCATCGATAAAGCCTTTGACGTGCTGCCCGGGACCATGTTCATTCTGCTCCCGCTGGTGGCCATACTGCTCAAGTTCTGGTACCTGTTCGCGCGCCGCTATTACGTGGAGCACCTGATATTCGCCCTGCACAATCACGCTTTCATTTTCGTCTCGCTGCTGATCATGATGCTGGTCAGCGTCATCGCGCACTGGACGGAACCTGCCGGAGACGGGCTGGTTACCAGCGTGACCAATTTCATCAAAACCGCCCTGATGATCTGGATTCCGGTGTACCTGCTGATTTCTCTGAGACGGGTTTACCAGCAGGGCTGGTGGCTGACGACCGTTAAATTCTCCGCGATCGGGCTGTCGTACGTATTTTTGCTGTCCTTCGCCACGGCGTTCGTGGCCCTGCTCAGCATCGTCTTACTCTGAACCGGGGAGCACGCGCTCAGACCTCGAACTCCATGACCAGCTGCCGGTGCCACAGGTGGCCCGCTTTCAGCAAGGGCGACGGAAAACCCGCGACGTTCGGAGCATTGGGCGCGTTCTGGAATTCAAGGCAGACACCGGTTCGCCGCCCGAACGGCTCGGCGAGTGAATTTCCGGTATAGAACTGCACGCCGGGCCGCGAACTGTAGAACTTGACGCGAATTCCGGTTTTCGGAGACGTGAGCGTGGCGGCGATCGCCGGGTATTTCATCGCTTTGTTGAGCAAAAAAAAGTGATCGAAGCCGCCGGTCAGGCCCAGCTGGCTGGAACGCATGGCCAGGCGTTCGCCAATCACCGCTTTCTCGCGAAAGTCGAACACGCTGCCCTGCACATGACTGATATCGCCGTTGGGCAGCATGTCGGGCCCCATCGGCAGGAAGAGTTCCGAGTTGATCCACACCTCGTGGTTGTCGATGCCGGAACCGTCGCCGTTCAGGTTGAAATAGGCGTGGTTGGTGAGGTTCACCACGGTATCGCTTTCCGACTCGGCAAAATAATCCACCTGCAGCACCATGCGGCTGACCAGGCTGTAACGGACGGTCACGGTCATTCGGCCGGGGAATCCCTGGTCCCCGTCCGGTGACACCATGCGATACAGGACCGCGTTGGAGTTCGGGTCCTCGTCCACTTCCCAGTACTTTGAATGGAAGCCCCCGGACCCGCCGTGCAGGCAGTGGCCGTATTCGCTGTCGTTCCGGTCCAGTTCGTAAACTTTTCCAGCCAGCTTCAGCCGGCCGGAATCCAGCCGACCCGCATAGCGCCCCACGGTGCTGCCCATGAAGTACGGATCATCCCGGTAGTCCTCGGGATCGGGATAGCCGAGTACAACCTCCACCGGCCCCTTGTCGGTGGGAACCCGGATGGATTGCAGGGTGGCGCCCAGGTTGTGAGTGACGACACTGAGACCGTTCGAGGCTTCGAGCTTCGACGACTCGATGGGAATATTTCTGTTTTGGTTCATTTGTTGTGTTTTCGCCTCTCTGTTCTAGGGACAAATCCTATCCCAACGGCAACCAGCCGCAAGTGCCCGGACTGTTTTCATTGCACTTGCATCCTGGAGAACAGGTTGATGACGACGACACCGGTCATGATCAGCGCGATTCCGACGATGGCCGGCATGTCGGGTATTTCACCGAAGACAACCGCGGCTGCGATGGTCACCAGCGCAATACCCAGCCCGGCCCATACAGCGTAGGTAATACCCACCGGGATGGTCTTGAGAACCAGTGTCAGGAGGTAAAAAGCCGTGCCGTAACCCACCACGACGAGCACGCTGGGCACGAGCCGAGTGAATCCCTCGGAGGACTTCAACGCCATCGTGGCGATGACTTCAACAACGACTGCAATCGAAAGATAGACATATCCCATTTGCCGGCTCCCATGGTGATCCGGATAACACGTTCAGGCGTAACGCCGTTCCAGGAAGCGCCAGACCGCGCGCATGCCCAGTGCCTCGCCTCCCTCCGGGCGCGCCGGGCTGCTGCTTGGGCTCCACCCAAAAGTATCGATGTGAACCCACGGAATTTCCGCTTCCACGAAATGCTCCAGGAACAAGGCCGCCGTGATGCAGCCGGCAAACGGGCTCTTGGCCGCGTTGTTGAGGTCGGCGATCGGGCTCTCGATCATCTTGTTGTAAGGACGGTGCAGCGGCATGGGCCAGAGCGGATCTTCCACATCCAGCCCGGCCTGCAGAATCCCCTGTGACACGTCGTCACGATTGCTGAAGACCGGCGGCAGGTCCGGGCCCAGGGCGACCCGCGCCGCTCCGGTCAGCGTGGCAAAATCGATGACCAGGTCGGGAGACTGCTCGCAGGCATAGGCCAGCGCATCGGACAGGATCACCCGCCCCTCGGCATCGGTATTGCCGATCTCCACGGAAAGTCCCTTGCGTGTCGGCACCACGTCACCCGGGCGGTAGGCATTGCCGGAAACGGCGTTCTCCACCGCCGGAACCAGCACCAGCAGCCTGACCGGCAGCCGGTTTTCCATGACCAGGCGCGCCAGCGCGAGCACGTGGGCTGCGCCGCCCATGTCCTTTTTCATCAGCAGCATGCCGGCGGCGGGTTTCAGGTTCAGACCACCGGTGTCGAAACAGACGCCTTTTCCGACCAGTGCCAGCAGCGGCGCCTGCCGGTCGCCCCAGGTCAACTCGATCAGCCGCGGGGCGCGCTCGGCAGCGCGGCCCACAACATGCACCGCGGGAAAGTTTTCCGCCAGCAGCCGGTCGCCCTCAATCTGCCGAAAGTCGGCGCCGAAAGACTGTGCCAGATCCTGCGCAGCCGAGGCGAGATCAGCAGGTCCCATGTTTTCCGTTGGCGTGTTGATCAGGTCGCGCACCAGCGCCTGCGCCATGCACTGGCTGCGGGCATCGGCCTCGATGTCCTCGTCCAGGACCAGGGAAGGCAAAGAGCGCGCAGCGTCCTTGTAACGATCGAAGCGGTAACAGGCCAGGCCCCAGCCAAGACTGGCCAGGAAACGCTGATTGCGGGTCCAGTCGCTTTCCAGGCGGTAATTTGCCTCGGGTAGATTTTCCACGATAGCGGCCAGCTGTGTCAGCCATCCTTCGGCCTGCATGCCGAAAAGAACGGCCTCGATACCCCCGCCCGCGTCGGGCAGGACACAGACCTGGCCCGGGTTGGCTTTGAAGCCATTCGCCTGCACCCAGTCCCTGTTCCGGTCCGAAGCCCTTTGCAACCAGCTTTCCAGCTCAGCCTTCACCATCGGCTTCAGCACCGTGGCTTCGCGTGCACCGTCTTCTGTCACGGAAATGTAGTTCATATCGTTTCCTCGTGTTTTCCTGGTATTCGTTCCGTGTTTGATCAATCGATCCGGACAACGTATTCACGACCGCTGCGCAGCACTTCGAGATAGATTCGGCCGCTGACGGAACGCGTCGCCTCGCTGAATTCATCGATGTCGCGCACTGCACCGCGATTCACGGCGGTCACGATGTCGCCCGGCCGCATCCCGAGCCGGGCCAGCCGGCTGTCAGGCTCGAGTTCGGTCAGCAGCACACCGCGCACCCGCCCGCTGCGAATCTTCATCGGGATGTCCTCGAAGACGGCACCGGCCAGGCGGTAGTCCAGGTCTTCACCGCTGGCGCGATCGAGCGCCTGCACCTCGACGGCAAGGGTGCGCTGCTTGCCGTCCCGCAGGTAACGGAGTTTCACGCTGTCTCCCAGCGGAAACTGGCCCTCGAAATTATGAAACTCCTGGGCGCTGCCGACCCGGTGATCATCGATATGTGTCACAACGTCACCCACCTTCAGCCCGGCGCGCGCCGCAGACGCGTCCTCATCGACATCGGCAACCAGCACGCCGGCGCCGTTGTCGAGGTCGAAGGCGCCGGCCAGGTCCGAGGTCAGGTCCTGCACGAAAATGCCGAGGGTCCCGCGCCGCACCTCGCCGTGCTCGGAAAGCTGCTGCATCACGTAAAGCGCCATGGAAGAAGGAATGGCAAAGCCGATACCCACGTTGCCACCGCTCGGTGTGAAAATCGCGCTGTTGATGCCAACGAGTTCGCCCCTGAGATTGATCAGCGCGCCACCGGAGTTGCCCGGATTGATCGAGGCATCAGTCTGGATAAAATTCTGGTAGGCCAGCCCCCGAAAAGCGGAACGACCCAGCGCACTGACGATCCCGGACGTCACCGTCTGACCGAGCCCGAAGGGATTTCCGACCGCCACAACGAAGTCCCCCACCCTGAGGGAGGTCGAGTCCGCGAAGGGCAGCGCCTGCAGCTTTTCGGCCGGAATCCGGATCATGGCCAGGTCGGTATCCGGGTCCGTGCCGATTACATCGGCCTGGAAGCTGCGCCCGTCGGACAGCGTCACGCTGATGTCATCCGCGCCTTCAATGACATGGTTGTTGGTCAGCACGTAACCCGCTTCCGCGTCGACAATGACGCCGGAGCCCAGGCTCTGGGACACCCGTTCGCGGGAACGGTTGGGAACGTTGAAAAACCGCCGAAAGAAGGGGTCATCCAGCAAGGGACTGCGCACCCGCACGCGGGTCTCTGTGTAAACATTGACCACCGAGGGCGTCACGCGCTCCAGCACGGGCGCCAGTGAAGGCAGTTTCTCGCCGTCAACGGCCACAGGCAAAGCGGCCAACGCGCCCTGGGCTGTCATCGCCAGGGCCAGGACAAGACCGGAAACGGTTGTTTTGAAGAGTGATTTCACAGTTGCTCCAACAGCATGCTATTTCGTTTGTCTGCGGTACGGGCCGCTTTCAGACCGAGAGTAAAACACCAAATTCCGAACATTTCCAAGGTTCGGGTCACGCGAATCATTGCACCCTCTTGCGATTTTTTTCCAAACCGGATATACAGGCAATGAAGATCCAAAAAAACACAACATGTTGTGTTTAACGCCATGCCCGGAGACGCATGGAAAAGAAAAATGGATATTGACCTGCAACAACAGGTGCTGAGGACCGACATCGCGGGCATGCCGCTGGAATGGGTCGGCTACCAGGACGCCGTGCGTCTTATTACGCTGGGACAAGTCGGGTATTCGTTGGGCACCACGGTGTACCGCATTCGCGGCGGCATCAACGCCCTCAGCGGTGAACGAAGTTTCGTCGACGTCGACGCTATTATCGCCACTGACGGCACCCATCCCCACGCACACCTCTTCTCCGATTCCTACACACCTCCACTGAGCAACCCGGCGCTTTTCCGGCGGGACCAGTATATCTGCCTTTATTGCGGCGAGCCGTTCCCGCACAGCCTGCTGTCCCGGGACCATGTCAAACCGCTGAGTCAGGGCGGCATCGATACCTGGGGTAACGTGGTCACCTCCTGCAAACGCTGCAATAACCACAAGGCCGGTCGCACGCCCGAACAGGCCGGCATGGAACTGCTGGCCATACCGTTCACGCCCACGCACGCGGAATACGTGTACCTGCAGGGCAGGCGGATCCTGGCCGACCAGATGGAATTCCTGATGGCCCATTTCCCCCGCAACAGCCTGCTGCGGGAACGCGTGCGGCGGGCCGGCGAGCAGCGGCTGCACTAGGATTTTTGACACAGCGGGGAAACGATCGAGCCGCCCTGTTCAGGCGCGCAGGCAGCGCTGACGCAGCATTCCGCCAAACGACAACTCATCGAACAGCCGGTTTATGGCCGCGGTGTCTTTTTCCGATCGCATCAGGTCCGGCGCCGCCAGTGCCGACTCGACACCGGTCTCGATCACCGTCAGGCGGCGAGCCAGTTCGGCTGCATCCCGATGTGCCTGCAGCTTTGCATGCAGTGACGCGGCGCCGCGGATTTTCATCGAGGGCACTTCCTCGATGCGCTCGTATATCCCGTCCAGGTCGCCAAAGGCACGCAACAGTGCCGATGCCGTCTTGGGCCCGATACCGGGTACGCCCGGAATGTTGTCGACGGCATCCCCCGTCAGGGCGAGGTAATCCGCCATCTGTTCGGGTGTAACGCCGAATTTTTCCGTCAGTTGCCGGGAGTCCAGTTTCTGGTTGCGCGAAAAGTCCCACCAGTAGTCGTCCTCGCGCACCAACTGGGCCAGGTCCTTGTCGGCAGTTACGACGCATACCGGATGGCCGCGCTGCTTCCAGTGGCGGGCCAGCGTGCCGATGACGTCATCGGCCTCGTAGCGTGGATCCGAGAAACAGGCCAGGCCCATGGCCTCGGCCACCGAACGGGCCCAGCCGAACTGCCGCTTGAGTTCCTCCGGGGCGGGGTCCCGGTTGGCCTTGTATTCGGGGTAGATCTCGTTTCTGAAACCGGTAGACAGCGACACGTCAAAGGCGACCGCGACATGCTCTGATCCGGTCTGTTCCAGCAGTCCGCACAGAAAGCCGGTAAACCCGTAAACCGCATTGGTCGGCTCACCGGCGTCGTTGACAAAATCGTCGGGCATCGAGAACCACGAACGAAAAAGGTAGACGCTCGCATCGACGAGGTAAACCGGCGGCAGGCTCACTGGCCAGCAGCCTTTTTCGTGGCCTGCTTCAGGATTTCCTCGAATTGCCGCATGTCCGGCGGCGTGACAGCCTGGCCCGAATCCAGCGGTGTCGCCATCATGCGCACACCGCCTTCCTCGCTCGACGAGCCATGGTTCGCGAAGTAATACAGCTTGTCCCCGCGCAGCGTTCCGACACCGGGCATGTCGAACGATTCAAGTGCACTGGCCATCGGCACAATGTTGCCGACCGTGGCGCCATCGGCGTTCAATTCGAGCCTGACGATGCGTTGCGGGCTGAACCCGCTTTGTGTGACCACGAGGGAACCAGCGCTGAACTGGAGACCGTAGATACCGTAGAGATTCAGCGTATCGGGCCCGGAAATCATCGCCGAACGCTTCGCGGTGGGATCGACCACGAGAATTCCCAGGACGGCGTCGCTGACGAAGACCCGGCTGTTGTCCGGTGTCACGGCGATGTCCGTCAAGGCGACGAACTGAGGCCCGCCGGCAAACGCTTCCAGCCGGTCGCTGTCTGCCGTCTTGCGGTAAATGATCGGCGTGGCCCGGTCGATGACGTAGACTTCACCGGCCCCGCCGACGGCGACGGCACCGAGTTCATGCTGATAAGGGTCTGCGGGCAGGTTGAAACGCTCCGCCAGCTCGAGCGAATCGAGTTCAAAGCCGAACAAAGCGCCGCGATGTGCGTCTGCCGGGGAATAGTCGCTAAAAGCCGGTGAGGCGCTGCTGGCGATCCACAGACGGTTGCGGGCCGGGTCCACGGCAATTCCGTCGATGGACCACAGGCCGTTTTCTTCATTCGCCTCGAGCAGCAGTTCTGCGCTTCCCTCGTCATCAACGGCCAGCAGGCGGCCCGCGGCGCGCGTACCGACCAGGAAGCGTTCGCGGGTCGAATCCCATGCCACGTCGCCGAGGTCGGAAGGACGCACGTCTTCCAGCGTAAACAGCGTGGTTCCCTCGCCCAATGGATCCCCGGCCTTTACCAGCAGGTCGTTGATGTAGTCATATGCCTCCGTCCCGCGAACGGGTCCGGTCTGCTCAAAACGGTTGAAATCGACTGAATAGCCCTGCTTTTGCAACTGCAGCATGTAGTGGTATGCGGTGGTCCGCCTTTCCAGGCTGGCTGCCGACAGCACGATATTGATCATGTAGTCCGGCGTGAATGGCCGCTGAGCATGCAGATTGCTGTTGGCTGCGTAAAAACGCACCCAGTTGCCGTCCTCGTAGGCCTGTATGGCCTTTTTTTCGAGTTCGGCGACACTCTCGGTGGGTGCTTTTTTTTCAGGCGCCTTTTTTTCTGGCTGCATTTTGTAGGGTTGCGCCAGGCCAGCGGCCGGAATGCTCAGCATCAGGGCCGCCAGGACGGCCGCGCAGGAGGTTCTTTTCATGAAATTTCACCGATTCAGGTTATTTATGCGATTTGCGACCGGATTTGATCCGGCCGCCGGTGATTGGTTCCAATCTCTTCCAATCCCGATACAATCAGGTCAGTTTACCAGAGCCACGGACCACGATACCCATGCCCGAAGACATCCTGCATTTCAGCGGCCGCTACCTCGACCTGATCGAACGGGACGGCTGGGAATTCGTGAGCCGGAACAATGCCCACGCGGTCGCCGTGCTGTGCGCCGTTACACGCGATAATGAAATTGTCCTGGTGGAACAGTTTCGGCGCCCGGTGAATGAACGCGTGATCGAACTGCCCGCCGGACTGGTCGGTGACACCGGCGACCCCGACGAGCAGATCCTGGAAGCCGCCGGCCGCGAACTGATCGAGGAAACCGGATTCGAGGCCGGATCGCTGGAAATGATCATGCAGTGCCCGACTTCGTCCGGACTGACCAGCGAGGTGATTTCCTTCGTTCTCGCCAGGGACCTGCAGCGGATCGGTTCGGGCGGCGGCGACGAAACCGAGGATATCGAGGTACACGTCGTCCCGCTGGACAGGGTGGACGAATGGCTGAATGGAAAACACGCGGGGGGCCTGGCCCTGGATCCGAAAATTTTCGCGGCCCTGCACTGGCTGAACCGGAAAGAGGTTTTACAAACATCATGAAAAAACTCAGCGCCATTTTGCTGGCTGCAGCATTTACCGTGTCCGCTACGCCTGTCACGGCAGCGGAAAGCGCAACGCCTGTCGCCATCGCGATCCACGCCGGGGCCGGCACGATAAAGCGCGAAAACCTGGACGCCACAAGGGAAAACGAAATCAGGGCAAAGCTGCAAGAAGCCGTGCAGGCCGGGCACCAGGTGCTCCTGTCCGGCGGCTCCGCGCTCGACGCGGTGACCCGCGCGGTGACCATCCTGGAGGATTCTCCGCTGTTCAACGCCGGTCGCGGCGCCGTGTTCAACGCGGCCGGGCAGAACGAAATGGATGCGTCGATCATGGATGGCCGCACCCTGGATGCGGGCGCCGTCGCTGCCGTGCACAACATTCGCAACCCCATATTGCTGGCGCGCAGGGTCATGACCGACTCGGCCCACGTGATGCTGATGGGTGAAGGCGCCGAGACGTTCGCCCGTGAGCAGGGTATCGCTTTTGAAGAGGATGAATGGTTCCGGACCGAGTACCGCTGGCAACAGCTGCAGCAGGCCCGCGAACGTGAGACTGCAAAGCTCGACCCCGGGCCGGAGCAATGGTTTTCCACGGTGGGCGCCGTGGCGCTGGACAGCGGGGGCAACCTCGCGGCCGCCACCTCCACCGGGGGGATGACCAACAAACGCTGGGGACGGGTCGGCGATTCACCGGTGATCGGTGCCGGCAACTACGCGGGCAACGACTCCTGCGCGGTCAGCGGTACGGGCCACGGCGAGTATTTCATCCGGGCCACGGTCGCGCGGGACATCTGCGCACGCGTCCAGTTCAAGGGTGAGTCACTGGACGAGGCGGCCCACGCGGTCGTTATGGAACAGCTCTCGGAAATGGGCGCTTCCGGCGGCGTGATCGCCATGGATCCGCGGGGTAAAATTGCCCTGACCTTCAACACGGCAGGCATGTACCGCGCCAGTATCGACACCGACGGCCATGTCTTTATCGGGATTTACCGGGATGAGTAGGGTGAAAGCAGGACCCCTCGATGTGTTCTGGTCACTGCAGTCCGTGCCGGTCAATGCGATAATAGTAAACGGACACTTCCAACACTGACTCCGGTCAAAACAGTGGGGTGAAAAATCGATGAAAACTTCAGCTGCGATCCTCGTGATCCTGGGCCTGGCCGTGACCACGCCGGCCCTGTCCTGTGAATACAAGGAAGGCGAAACGAAATTCCTGGACTATGCCCATTGCCTTTACGGCAAGGATGGTGTCCAGGTGGTCAACCTGCCGGAAGACGACGCCTGGGACCATTGCATTTACCGCGTCCAGGCCTTCATGCCGTCCCAGCTGCTGGCGATCACCCGGGAAAAAGACGGCAAAGAGGAAGCCAGCATCAACTGCCGCGGCTCGATCGGTAACCCGTGTTACCTGATGAAGTCCCGCTGTGATGCGGCCCTGAAAAACCAGTCGCCCTGAACGACCGGCGGCTCAGCGAAACGCGGCCTCCAGGACCAGCTGCATGTGGTCCCACGACGAGCGGTCCGCCAGCTCGCTGTAACGCAGCGGCAGCCCGAATTTTTTCCCCCGGGCGGTCGCCTCGGGGTTGGTGAAGCCGTGCGTGGCGCCCGGCAACAGCACGAACAGGCAATCCGCGCGGGCGCGCTCGATCTCGGCCAGGAACGCGCTGACGTCATCCGCGCTGACGAACTCATCCGCTTCACCGTGATACACGG
>JASFSI010000017.1:0-12586 GCA_050114495.1 Lysobacterales bacterium
CAGCCTGGAATCCCTGCGCGCCGTGCAGCAGGCGGCGCTGGAAAATCGAAGCGCCGAGGACTGGCTCAAGGAACGCGGGCTGGAAAAGGCGCCGCGCCTGGCGCGGGTCCTCAAGGTCGATGAGGGTTGGGAGGCAGCGGTTGAACTGGTGCTGGGGCATTGGCTGCAGTCCGTGGTCGTCGAGGCGGTCGCAACGCATGGCGCCGCGATCGGCAGCCTGGAAGAGGTCGAACTGGGCTTGCTCGAGACCCGCAGCGGAAACGTGGCTTCGAAGCCCGGCAGCCTGGCGGAAAAAGTGCAGGCGCCGGATGCCGTGGTCGCGCGGCTGAATGCCGTCCGCACCGCAGAGAGCCTGGAAGCGGCCTGGTCCGGGCGCGCCGAACTGGGACCCGGCGAGTCGCTGGTCACAGCCGGGGGTGTCTGGCTCGGCGATGGCTGGGTTCGCGTGGGCCGCGCGCAACCCGGCCGCGACAGCACCATCGAGCGCGAGCGCACGATCCGTCGCCTGGAAAAAGACGTCGTCAAACTGGAGGCGGAGGAACGCGATCTTTCCGAGCGCGTCACCGCCCTGCGGCAGGAGGTTTCGACCCTCGAAGCCGCCGTCGAGGGCCGTCAGTCGAAGCTGAATGCCGTGCAGCGTCGCCGCAGCGAGGTGGACGCCCAGTTGGAGTCACGCCAGTCCACGCTGGACATGCTCAATCAAAGGCAGCGCAGCGTTACCGAGGAAGCAGCCCAGCTGCGCGAGCAGGTGCTGGCCGACGAGGAGTCGGTCAGAACGGCGCGCGGGCGCCTGGAAACCCTGGTCGGTGACATGGCGGGCCTCGAGGATGAACGGTCCGCGCTCGAATCAAAACGATCGCAGCTGATGGCGGCACGCGACCATGCCCGCAGCCGTCTCGCCGAGGCGCGCAGCAGCCGCCACGAACTGGAACTGCAGGCCGGTTCGAGGCGCGCCAGCCTGGACTCGCTGCGCCAGTCGCTGGAACGGATGGACACGCAGGTCAGCCAGCTGCAGGCCCGTTTCGTCAGCCTGCGTGAAGAGGTCGCGCGGCACGAGGCGCCGGGTGACGAACACCGCCTGGAAATGGATGCCCTGCTCAAGCAGCGCGTGGACGCCGAATCCCGCCTGGCCAAAGCCCGCGGAACCGTGCAGGGGCTGGAAAACGAGTACCGTGAAAAACAAGGCGAGCGCCAGGTCGCGATTCGCCGCTCCGACGAAATTCGAGAAACCCTGGAAAGCGCCCGCCTGAAGCAGCAGGAAATCGAACTCAACGCGCGCAGCCTGCGGCAGCGGATCGAGGAACTGGGCGGTGATGCCGATGAACTCGCGAAGGATCTGCCCGAGGACGCCAGGCCCGAGGAATGGGAAGAGCAGAATGAAAAGCTCACCCAGCAGATCACCCGGCTGGAGCCGGTCAACCTGGCCGCGATCGATGAATACGAGGAGGAGCGCAAGCGCAAGGACTACCTCGACGAGCAGAACGACGATCTGTGCCAGGCGCTGTCCACGCTGGAGAATGCGATCGCCAAAATTGACCGCAAGACCCGCACGCGTTTCAAGGAAACCTTCGAGCGCGTCAACAAGGGCGTCCAGGAGCTGTTTCCGCGCCTGTTCGGCGGCGGGCACGGTTACCTTGAGCTGACCGGGGAAGATCTGCTGACGACCGGGGTGGCGATCATGGCCCAGCCGCCCGGCAAACGCATCAGCAGCCTGTACCTGCTTTCAGGGGGTGAGAAGGCCCTGACCGCGGTCGCCTTCGTATTCGCCATTTTTCGGCTCAACCCGGCGCCGTTCTGCCTGCTTGACGAGGTCGATGCGCCGCTGGACGAGGCCAACGTGGTGCGCTTTTGCGGTCTGCTCAAGGAAATGTCCGAAACGGTAGAATTCATCGTGGTCACGCACAACAAGATCACGATGGAAATGGTGCACCAGCTCAGCGGCGTCACCATGCGGGAGCCGGGCGTATCCCGCCTGGTGCAGGTCAATGTAGACGAGGCGGCGGCACTGGCCGTCAAATGATTCAACGGGCCCGGGTAACGGGAGAGGTCGGTCTTGGAAACTTCAACATTGCGATGGATCCTGATCATTGCCGGTTTCGCGATCATCGGCGCCATTTTCCTGTTCGGAAAACCCGGCAGGAAGGGCGTGCCCAAGGCATCGCGGCGCCGGCCGGAGGAGATTCAGAACAGCCGTGAGCGGCGTGAACCGACGCTGCACGGCCCGCCGGAAGGCGAAGACCCGATGGCGGAGCTGGAACATGGCGACCAGGGCGAACTGGCGATTGGCGAGGATACCGAAGAACAGGCCGAGCAGCCTGCTCCGGTGCGACGGGCGCCGGCTGGCCCGCCGCCTGAAAAAATCGTCACCCTGTTCCTGCTGGCGCAGGACAACCGCGTGATCACGGGCGCCGAATTACTGCAGGCCACGGTCAGCACGGGCATGGAGTTCGGTGACATGAACATTTTCCACCGGCTCACCGACGGGGAAGAGAAACCGGTATTCAGCCTGGCAAACGCGGCCAAGCCCGGGCATTTCAACCGCGACGAGTGGAACACCTTTGAAACCGGCGGCGTGGCGTTGTTCATGGCGCTACCCGGGCCGCTGCAGGCGCTGGATGCCTGGGATTCGATGCTGGCGGCGGCGCGGCGTTGCAGCGAGATCCTGTATGCCGATCTGCTGGATGACGAACGCAATCCCTTCACGCGCCAGCGCGAGGCGCAGATCCGTGAGGAAATGCGTGAGTACGACCGCCGCAACAAGCCGGCCGGCTGAAACGGAACAGAACCTTGCCTGACGTCGAAAGCCGCGTCAAAGCCCTGCGTGCCGAGATCGACCGGCACAACTACAGCTACTACGTGCTGGACGAACCGACGGTTCCCGACGCGGAGTACGACCGCCTCATGCGGGAATTGCAGGCGCTGGAAGCCCGTCACCCCGAACTGCGCAGCCCCGACTCTCCCAGCCAGCGCGTCGGCGGCCAGCCGCTCGAAGGCTTCGAGGAGGTGCGCCACCGGACGCCGATGCTGTCGCTGGCCAATGCCTTCAGTGAAGACGAGATTCGCGCTTTCCACGACCGTGTGATTCGCGGACTGGAGTCGGATCATGCCGATTACGTCGCCGAGCCCAAGCTCGACGGTGTTGCCATTTCATTGCGTTATGAGAACGGCCGGCTGGCCCAGGCGGCGACCCGCGGTGACGGCGCCACGGGAGAGGACGTGACCGGCAACGTGCGCACGATCGCCGCGATTCCCCTGAAACTTCGCGGCGACGGCTGGCCGGAAACCCTGGAAGTTCGCGGCGAGATCTACATGCCGCTGGCCGGCTTCATGGCCTACAACGCAAAGGCGCGTGACGACGGGCGCAAAGAACTGGTCAATCCGCGGAACGGCGCCGCCGGCAGCCTGCGCCAGCTCGATCCCCGCATTACCGCCACGCGGCCGCTGGCCTTTTATGCCTATGGCGCCATAGGCGATGCGCTGCCCGGCAGCCATTACGAGCAGCTGCAACTGCTGCGCGACTGGGGCTTTCCGGTCAATCCCGAAGTGCGCCGCGTGCGGGATGCCGAGGGCTGCCTGGGCTATTACCGCTCGATGGGCGAAAAACGCGACGGGCTGGCCTACGAGATCGACGGTGTCGTATTCAAGGTCGAAATGCGTGAACAGCAGGAAACGCTGGGCTTCGTCAGCCGCGCGCCGCGTTGGGCCATCGCCCAGAAATTCCCGGCGCAGGAAGAGATCACGCGGCTGCTGGGCATCGACATCCAGGTCGGCCGCACCGGTGCACTGACGCCCGTCGCCCGCCTGGAGCCCGTGTTCGTGGGCGGCGTTACCGTGACCAACGCGACGCTGCACAATCTGGACGAAATCCGCCGAAAAGACCTACGCGTCGGCGACTGGGTCGTCGTGCGCCGCGCCGGCGACGTGATTCCGGAAGTGGCGCGCGTGGTGATCGAACGCCGGCAAGGGGAGCCGGAACCGTTTGCAATGCCTACAGCCTGCCCCGTCTGCGGTTCCGCCGTGGAACGCGAGGAAGGCGAGGCCGTATTCCGCTGCAGCGGCGGCCTGGTCTGCCCGGCGCAGCGCGTGCGCAGCATACGGCACTTCGCATCGCGCAAGGCGATGGACATCGAGGGCCTGGGCGACAAGCTGGTCGACCAACTGGTGGAAACCGGCATGGTGCATTCCATCGCCGACCTCTACCGGCTCGAGCGCGGGCAGCTGGCGGGACTGGAGCGCATGGGTGACAAATCGGCCGACAAGCTCCTGGCCGAGCTGGAAAAAAGCAAGCGCCCCGGTCTTGGGCGGCTGTTGTACGCGCTGGGTATTCGTGAGGTCGGCGAAGTCACCGCGGCATCACTGGCGCGGCACTTCGGCACGCTGGAAAAAATCACGGCGGCAGAAGTCGATGAACTCGTCGATGTTCCTGACGTCGGGCCGATCGTCGCCGGGCACGTCCATGCTTTTTTCCGCGAACCCCATAACCGGGAAATCCTCGCCGAACTGGAACAGGCCGGGCTGCGCTGGCAGGCCGAGGTCGTCAATGAAGGCGAGCAGCCGCTGGAAGGGCAGACCTGGGTGCTGACCGGGGCCCTGAGCATGCCGCGGGCCCGGGCAAAGGGTCTGCTGGAGTCGCTGGGCGCGCGCGTCAGCGGCAGCGTGTCGGCGAAAACCACGGTGCTGCTGGCGGGCGAGGCGGCCGGTTCCAAGCTGACCCGGGCCGAAAAACTCGGCGTCGAGGTGATCGACGAGGACGCCTTTACCGCGCTGATGGAATCCCACGGCGCACTCTGAGGGCCTGATTCAGGGCAGCTTCTGTTTCCAGCGTTTGCGAGCCGGTGAAAATTCCCGGTTAAACTGATAATTTTCGTGCAGGCGAACAGCAGGCTTTGTAACGTGGAGGCAGCCATGAGTACCATCAAAATTGAAAACAACGCCTTGTCCGGCGGATTGTGGTTCGGCGCCTGGCTTTTCACGCTGGGTTACCTGAAGCTGAGTTTCTTCCAGGGCGTTCTCGCCCTTCTGCTCTGGCCGTATTACCTGGGTGCGGCGCTGAGCAGCGTCGGCGCGGGGTGAGCGGCGACCCTGCCGGGGCAGGTCAGGGCAGCACCAGTCGGTACACCGGTGCGGGCCGGCGCTCGGTGGTGACGTATACGGTTTTACCGTCGGTGCTGAATGCCACCGCCTCGTCGTAGGTGCCCGGCGGGCCGAGGTACTCGACCGGCTGTGTACGGAACGCCTCGGCCCAGTCCTGGCCGTCGTCGCGGTGAAAAACGTACAGGCTGCGGTAGGTGATCACGGCTGCCATGCGTCCGTCCGGTGAAATGTCCATGCCGGTCGGCTGCGAGACCCAGAGGCCGCGGGTCGGGTTGACGAGGATGTCCCGTTTCGTCGGTGGTCTGAAACCGGGAACGGTCGTGATGAAGTTGGCCTCGGTTTTTTTGTTCTCCAGTGCGGTCGTCAGCGGCACGCCGTAAAGGCGCGGCGGCTGATCACGCTTGCTCAGCAGCAGGATGCGGCGGCCGCTGGGATCATAGGCGACGGATTCGACATCCCGGGGGCCGTCGGGGTAACGCACTTCGAGGCGGTGGATGGATTCGTGTTTTTCACCGTAGTGATCGGGGTCCGGCGCCGGGAAAAAATACAGCCGGACCTTGCCGCGTTTTGCCTGGTTGTCGCCGGTGTCGGCGACCACGATCAGCGGTCCGCTCGGGCCCGGGACGCGTGCCAGGTCTTCCCAGTCACGGTTCTTGGCGCCTTCCAGTTCAAAGCTGCCCAGGTGGCGGCCGCGTCCGTCGATGACGAACAGTTCGTTTTTTTCGTCGTTGTGGATAAGAAAAGCGTCGTCGGCCAGGGCCTGCAGGCCGCTGGCCTCGTTGAGCTTGCGGTTTTCCAGCGTGCCGCTAATTTCGAACGCCGGTTCACTGGCAAAGCAGGCGCTGGTGGCCAACAGAACAAGGGCTGTGATCCGTATGCTTTGTTTCATTTTTGACAGGGTTCCTTATGACGGACAGTATAGAATCCTTTCGTGACCGATACCCGACAAAAACCAGGCTCCGGCACACCATGAATATGACCTTGATTCGATTGCTCTGTATGTTCCTCCTTCTTGCGTTCTGCCCGCCGGCCCTGGCGGACAAGACCGATATCGTCGTGCTGGTCAATGGCGACAAGATCACCGGCGAAATCAAGAGTTTGTTGCGCGGCCGGCTGGAATTCAGCACCGATTCCATGGGCACGGTCTACATCGACTGGCAGGACATCACCGCAGTGATCAGCCAGACGGGGCAATCGGTCGAAATGGCCAACGGCCAGCGCTTTTTTGGCCCCCTGCGCAAAACCGAGGATTCGCAGATGGTGGCAATAGAGACCGGTCCCGGCCTGATCGGCGTCGATGCCGATGACGTCATCGGGATGTACCCGGTTGAGTCCGGTTTCTGGGACCGCCTGGACGTCCAGGTCAGCCTGGGTTTCAGCTGGGACAAGGCCAGTGAAGTCGGAAAATACAATATTGGCCTGGATAGCGAGTTCCGTGATCCCGACCACCTGACCCGGGCTTCCTTTTTGTCCGAGGTAACGACACAGAAGCAAAGGGACAATACGAAGCGCGCCAATGCATCCATCAACCACATGCGTTTTCGCCCCAACAAAAGGTTCACGGCTTACTTTGGCAATCTCGAACGCAATGACGAACTCGGACTCAAGCTGCGAACCCTGGCCGGTGTGGGTTACGGCTGGATGCCGATTCGCTCCAGCAACAGTATGCTGTTGCTGATCCTGGGCGCGGATGCAAACCACGAGGTGCCGACGGAGGGCCGAGAAGAAACCAACCTCGAGGCGGTCGCCAGCGTGTCCTACGAATACTTTCGGTATTCCAATCCGGAACGCACCTTTTCGACCGGGCTGACCGTGTTTCCGAGCATTACCGACTGGGGCCGCTGGCGGGCCGACTACAGCATGGATTTTGATATGGAGTTCGCACGGGATCTGTCCTGGATCATCAGCCTGTACGCCAATTACGACAGCGCTCCGATCTCGGAAGCGGCGTCCTCCAGTGACTACGGTATCCGTTCTTCACTGGCTTACGATTGGTGAGCACCGCGGCCCGGCGTAAACTGGCGCTGGTGTTCAATCCGAGCGCGGGGGCAGGGCGCTCGGCGCGGCTGCTGGATTCTTTGCTTGCGCGCCTGGAGCGATTTGCGGAAATCTCCCTGCACCGCACCACCGAACCCGCAGATGCCACGCGCTGGCTGGCTGATGCCGATCTTGACGGTTTTGACGGCGTGCTGGCTGCCGGTGGGGACGGCACGCTGTTCGAGACCGTCAACGGGCTGTTCGCGCGGCCGCCGGAATGCCGGCCCGCGCTGGGCATCATCCCGATCGGCACCGGCAACGCGTTCTCGCGCGACCTGGGTCTGCAGCCGGGTGACTGGCGTTCGGCTGTCGGGCTGATCGAGAACGGGCGAACGCGGCGCTTTGACGTCGGCTGCGTGCAGTGGGCCTCGGAAGAATTTTACTTCCTGAACATCGCCGGCGCGGGCCTGCCGGTCGATATCATGCGCATCATGGCGCCGTACAAGCACCTGGGGCCGTCTTCATACTCGCTGGTCACCCTGTGGAAGGCCCTGCAGATGAAGTGTTACCCGCTAAGGGTCACTGTTGACGGACGGGTGATCGAACGCGAATGCCTGTTTGTCGAGGTGTCGAATACGCGCTACACCGGCACCTCTTTCATGATCGCCCCGGCAGCGAAACCGGACGACGGCCGTCTGGACGTGACGCTGGTCGGCCGGCTTTCCAGGCCGCGCGTCCTGCGCCTCTTTCCCTCGGTCTACACGGGCCGTCATGTTGATTTCGAGGAGGTGGAGACGGTGCAGGGCGAGGAAATCCGCATCGAGTCAGACGGCCCGCTGGACCTCGCCGCCGACGGCGAACTGCAGGGTGCGACGCCTGCGGTTATTCGCTGCCTGCCGCGGAGCCTGGAGGTTTTCGCCGCGCCCTGAGCCGGTCAGCCCATGCCTTCGACCGTGCCGTCCGGATGGAACCGCACTTTCTCGGCCAGCGGTACGCGCGGCAGGCCGGGCATGCGCATGATCTCACCGGTGAGCACCACGAGGAAACCCGAGCCCGAGTTGATCTGGATATTGCGCACGGTGACCTGGAAATCGCGCGGACGGCCGCGCAGCGCCGGGTCGTCCGAGAGCGAACTGGGCGCCTTGGCGATACACACCGGCAGCTTGTCGAGGCCCAGTTCCTCGATGCGCCTGAGATCGGCCTCGGCCTGCTTGGTGAAAGAGACGTCGCTCGCTCCGTACATGGCCGTGCTGACCGCGCAGATTTTCTGCGGCACGGGCATATCCAGATCGTAAAGCGGCCGGTAATCGGTGGTTTCCTGCGCCGCCGCCATCACCGCTTTGGCGAGTTCGATCGAGCCGGCGCCGCCTTCGCTGTAGTGGCGCGACTCGGCGAAGCGCACGCCGTGATGCGCGGCCCGTTCACGCACCAGGCGAATCTCGTCGGCCGTATCGTTGGCAAAGTGGTTCAGCGCCACCACGGGCCGCTTGTTGAACAGCATGACGCTCTCGATGTGCTTGTCGAGGTTTTCCAGGCCGCGGCCGACCGCGTCCGGATTCGGTGTTTCGAACTCGTCTTCACGGACCCCTCCATGCAGCTTCAGCGCCCGCACGGTCGTCACCAGCACCACCGCGTCGGGATTGAGGCCGGCCGAGCGGCACTTGATGTCAAAGAACTTCTCGGCGCCGAGGTCGAATCCGAAACCGGCCTCGGTAATGGCCCAGTCCGCGTAGTGCATCGCCATGCGGGTGGCGAAGACGCTGTTGCAGCCATGCGCAATGTTGGCGAACGGCCCGCCGTGCATCAGCACCGGGGTTCCTTCGAGGGTCTGCACCAGGTTGGGGTGCAGCGCGTCGCGCAGCAGCGCCATCAGCGCATCGGTAATGTTGAGCGACTCGAGGTAAATCGCTTCGCCTTCGTAGGTGGTGCCGATCAGAATCCGGTCGAGTCGCTGCCGCAGGTCATCCATGTCATTGGCCAGGCACAGGATGGCCATGATCTCCGATGCCGCGGTGATGTCGAAGCCGCCCTCGCGGGGAATGCCCTGGTAACGCCCGCCGAGGCCCAGCACGATGTGCCTGAGGCTGCGGTCGTTCATGTCCATGACCCGCCGCCAGGCCACCATGCGCGGATCGATGCCCAGGCGGTTGCCCCAGTAGATGTGGTTATCCAGGGCCGCCGAAATCAGGTTGTTCGCGGTCGTGACGGCATGGAAATCACCGGTGAAGTGCAGGTTGATGCGGTTGGCCGGCACGACCTGCGCGTAACCTCCGCCGGTTGCCCCGCCCTTGACCCCGAGGCAGGGTCCGAGTGACGGTTCCCGCAGCGCCACGCAAACCGATTCACCCAGCCGCGTAAAGGCCTGGCCAAGACCGATGGACGTCGTGGTCTTGCCTTCACCGGCCCGGGTCGGCGTGGTCGCCGAGACCAGGATCAGTTTGCCCGGTTTTTTATCGGCAAGCGGCCGGTTCATCGCGTCGATGTGGATTTTCGCGATTTCGTGGCCGTAGGGAATGAGATGCCGGGGATCGACGCCCAGGCGAGCGGCGATATCGGTGATCGGCGCGCGTTCGGCGCGCGCCGCGATCTCGGTGTCGGACAGCATGGCGGTGTCCTTTGTTGCTTGGTTTTCCGCGCTAGGGTTTGGGCTCGAAGGTGAATTTCTGGCCGCCCACCGAGCCTTCGAGCATCAGTCCGCCGCCGGCATGCGTAAAGATGGCCACGCCCTGGTCATAACTGGCGTCCGCCGAGGCGCCCAGCGTAACGGCGACCGCTGAAGCCTGCGCGCCGAATTCGAAATTACCGCGCTTGAAGTGGTTCAGGGCGGTGGTGTCGCGAAAGAAAATGAATTGCGCATACTTCTGGGCACCGATCTGGAATCCGACCGTGGCCTGCGACATGCTGGTAAGTCCCACGACCCGGTCATTGGCAATGACCAGTCCGCGCCCAAAGGCGCCGCCGACGACCAGGCCGCCTTTGCCGATGCTCGGAAACACCGCGTAACCCGCCGCATTTTTGAAGTAGGTCTCGATGCCGGGGTCGGCCTGCTTGATATCCAGTATCGCCCGCGCAGCGTCCAGTTCCAGCGCATTGTTGGGGTCGGGCTGAAACGCCGCAGCCGGTGAAGCGGCCGTGGCGATCAGCAAAGCGAACAGCAGATGGGTCAGTTTATGCATGTCTTCGGGTATTCCTTTACTTGATGTCCTTGTAATTGAACTTCTGACCGCCGATGGTCGCCTCGTACATCAGGCCGCCGCCCACGTGCGTGAACACGGCTACGCCCTTGTCGTAGTTTGCATCGGCCGAAGCGCCCAGGGTGACGGCCACCGCGGAGGCTTGTGCTCCGAATTCGAAATTGCCGCGCCGGAAACTGTCCAGTGCGGTCTGGTCCCGAAAGAAAATGAACTGGGAATAGACCTGGCCGCCCAGCTGGAAGCCGACCGTGAGCTGGCTGAGGGACGTTTTACCGATGACCTGGTCATTCTGGATCACGAGGCCCTTGCCGTGAGCGCCGCCGACACCGATACCGCCCTTTCCAACGTTGGGAAATACCGCGTAGCCGGCTGAATTTTCAAAGAACTGGGCGATGCCGGGATCGGCTTCTTTGACATCGATGATGGCCTTGGCGACCGAGAGCTGCAGCTTATCGCTGGAATCCGGCTCAAAAGCGAAAGCACTGCCCGAAATCAGCAGGACGGTGAGGGCGGTAATACGCAAGATGGCTTTCATTAAAACGGCTCCTTCGAGAAAAGTTCAATACACCAGTTAATCATAAAAAAAAGGCCAAAGCCAGAAATGGATCCGGCTGTTCTCAGCGGCTTTTCAGCGCCCTGGAAATGCACTCGTCGTGGGACAGCGCCAGACGCACCTCGGTCTGACGGTGATGACAGACGCAGGCGCCCGTGTCCGCGTTGACGATCCGGCATACCTTGTCGGAGTCGGGGATTTGGCTGAGGTCGTATTGCGTGGTATCGCTTTCGTTGAACTTATGCCATGACCACCGCACGACGAAGATAACCAGCAGCAAAATGACGAGGTTCTTGATCAATGTCCACAGCTTGTTCATGTTGATACGCGGTTCTTGTTTTTAAGCGATAGCTATAGAATAGCAGCGAAATACGAGTGTCATATTAACCCGGCAAGGTAGCCGTAACGAAAAGAGCAGTGAGGATACGATGAAGAGCAAGCTGGACCAACTCCGTGAAATGACGAAGGTCGTTGCCGATACCGGCGATATCGAGGCCATGCGCCGATTCAAACCGCAGGACGCAACCACCAATCCTTCATTGCTTTTCAAAGCCTCGAAACTGCCCGGTTACGACCGCAAGCTGGACAAGGCAAAGGCCTGGGCGGAGCAGCGCGGCGGCTCCGGCGCCGAAATGCTGGCGAACTGCTGCGATCGTTTCGCAGTCGACGTCGGCAGCGAAATCCTCACCTTGATCCCGGGACGGATCTCGACCGAGGTGGACGCCCGCCTGTCGTTCGATACCGGGGCCACCATCGAGCGCGCCCGCAAACTGATTGGAATGTATGAAGAGCGAGGCATCGCGCGGGACCGCATCCTGATCAAGGTTGCTTCGACCTGGGAAGGCATACGCGCCGGGGAACAGCTCGAAAAAGAGGGCATCAACTGCAACCTCACCCTGCTGTTCGGCTTCGGCCAGGCCGCGGCCTGCGCGGACGCCGGCGTGTACCTGATTTCACCCTTTGTCGGACGGATATTCGACTGGTACAAAGCCAATACCGATATCGTGATCGAACGGCCGGAGGACGACCCCGGTGTGCAGTCGGTGCGCCGGATTTACAACTACTACAAGCACCACGGTTACGAGACCATCGTGATGGGCGCCAGCTTTCGCAACACCGGCCAGATCGAGGCGCTGGCGGGTTGCGACCGGCTGACGATCAGCCCCGCGTTGATGGAAGAGCTCAGTGAAGATACTGCCGAACTGCCGCGTCGCCTGTCCCCCGGGACCGCCGACAGCGACGATGCAAAAGACCCGCCCACCGAGGCCGTGTTCCGTTATGACCTGAACGCCGATGCGATGGCCATCGACAAGCTGGCCAGCGGCATCCGGGGATTCGTGGCCGACCAGGAACGCCTGGAAGCGCTGATCACGGGCTGAGTATTTTCACTGCCCGATCAAAACCGTGATTGCGAGATTGGCAAAGTATTACTTTTATCGCTTAAGCGGTTCTCCCTTGAAGCACCGGTATCGAATGGAATACCCGGCTGAAGCGGGACGAAAATCACCTAAAGCGCAACGCTTGGTCGAACATTGCCTGGGTGATTTCACTGAGCAGCCCGTTCCGCGGTGCAGCAGGGATCGCGGCTACATGGCGCAAAAAAACATCCTGTTGTTCGAATCGACAGGCCGGCATGTGACGCTGTCAACCTGTCATCCCGAAATTGCCCGTAAAAAGCGGGATCACATCGATCAGAAGGCCGTTGTCTCGGCACTGGCGGGTCAACGAGCTGTGATTCCGAAGGGGTTGGTCTGCTGGCTGATCCGTG
>JASFSI010000018.1:0-12551 GCA_050114495.1 Lysobacterales bacterium
CGCAACCTGGAAAAGGCATTCGAGTATGCACGGCGCGCGGTCGAAATCCATCCGGAGCGTCCCGACCTGCTGGCCTGGGCCGGCCGCCTCGCTCTGAACCTGGAGCTTGACGATACCGGGTTGGAGTACGTGCGGCGCGCCTGGGAACTCGACCCGGAAAACCACGACCTCGCCCTGGGTTACGCCGACCTGTTGGCGCGGAACGGCGATGCGGAAGGCGCGCGCGAAGTCATGGCGGAAATGACCCAGACGCCCGACGTGTTCCTGTCCCGGATCCTGTTCGAGGTCGCCGCGAAAAACCGTTCTGAGGCGGAGCTGCTGTTCAACAAGCTGGCCGACACGGACTGGCCGGACGCATCCGAAAAAGCGTTTTACCAGGCGCAGGCGGCCGAAGCGCTCGGCATGAGCCGTCAGGCGATCGCGTATTACGCGCTGGTGGTCGAGGGGGAGCGGGCGCTGGCCTCGGCCCTGCGCCGGGCTGAGCTGATTGCACTGGACGGGGACATGGCGCGGGCCCGTGCAGAACTGGTACGCATGCGCGAGACCGGCGACGCTCGAATGATCGAACAATCCTGGCTTACCGAGGCGCGCATCCTGCGTGAATCCGGAGACCGGGAGGCGGCCTTCGAAGTGATGAGCGAAGCCGTCACGCGGCGGCCTGCCTCGGTCGCTCTGCTGTATTCCCGCGCGCTGCTGGCTGCCGAGCTGGGCAAAGTGAGCGTGGCGGAACGCGACCTGGGCACGATAATCGCCGCCCAGCCCGAGAACGCGGCCGCGCTCAATGCCCTGGGGTACACGCTTGCGGACCAGACCGACCGCTACGAGGAAGCGGAAGTGTTCATTCGTCAGGCCTATATGCTGCAGCCCGAAGAACCTTCGATTATCGACTCGATGGGTTGGGTCGCCTACCGCCTGGGACGCCTGGAGCAGGCCGAGGAGTTCCTGGCGCGGGCCTGGCGCCTCGACCGCAATGCGGAGATAGCTGCGCATCTCGGCGAAGTGCTCTGGGTGCAGGGCAAATCGGAAGCGGCGCTGCGTGTCTGGCGCGAGGCTGCCGAAGTGGATGGCGACAACCCCGTATTGATCGAAACCCTTGAAAGGCTGGACGTGACGCTTTGAAGATACTGCTTCGCCCGGCGGCCTGGGTCATTGCCGTTTTTGCGTTGCTGCTCCAGGCCTGTTCCATCACGCCGCAACCTGCCGCGGACGGGGCGGCTGCCGCGCGGAGTTACGACGCCCGGAAAAAAGCCCTGGTTTCACTTGAGACGTGGTCTCTGAAGGCGCGGCTGGCCGTCAGCGACGGGGAGGACGGCGGCAGCGGCAGCCTGCAATGGGTGGTCGGCGAAGCAGGTACCCGGATGAATTTCCATGGCGCTCTGGGTCGCGGCGCATGGCGCCTGGAGTCGAATGACCGGGGCGCCCGCCTGGAACTGGCTGACGGCACGTTCTACGAAGCGGACACCGGTGCGGAACTGGCCGCACGGCAACTGGATTGGGCGGTCCCCGTCGATGCGCTGTCCTGGTGGGTGCGCGGGCTGGCGGCGCCCGGCATGGTCGAACACCGTGAACTGGGCGCGGACGGGGCGCTCGTTTTTCTGCGGCAGCAGGGCTGGAATATCGAGTACGGCCGCTTTCGCGAGGTGGAAGGTATCCTCCTGCCGCTGAAGCTGACCGCCCGCCAGTCCGGGCGCACGGTCAAGCTGGTCATCCGCGAGTGGCAGCTGGGCTTCGAAGATGACTGACGCGGCGGCTCGTTACTGGCCCGCTCCGGCCAAGATCAATCTTTTTCTGCACGTGTGCGGCCGTCGCGAAGACGGCTACCATGAACTGCAGACCCTGTTCCAGTTGCTCGACTGGGGAGACGAGGTCTGCATCGAGCCACGAGATGAAGCGGCCATCGTAAAGGCGGGACCGGACTACGGCGTGATCGAAGACGATGACCTCGCCGTTCGGGCTGCACGCCTCCTGCAAAGTGAAAGCGGCTGCCGCAGCGGTGCGGAAATCCGCGTGCGGAAGAACATTCCCATGGGGTCGGGCATGGGTGGCGGCAGTTCGGACGCGGCGACCGTACTGCTCGTCCTCAACGAGCTCTGGGGCTGTGGCCTGAGTCACGATGACCTGGCTGCCCTGGGTGTCACGCTGGGCGCCGATGTGCCGGTATTCGTGCGCGGAAACAGCGCGCTGGCGACAGGTATCGGTGAGCGGCTCGAAGCGGTTTCCCTGGGTCGCAGGCATTACGTGCTCGTATTTCCGGGGTTGTCCATCCCCACCCCCCGGGTTTTTGCCGATGCGCAGCTCAAGCGGGACTCCGAACCGCTGTCGCCCGGTGAGGCCCTGGCCGGCTGCGGCCGCAATGATTGCACGCCCGTCGTGCGCAGGCTCTGGCCCGCGATGAACGAGGCATTCGAAAAGCTCGCCGCCTGGGGATCCCCGCGCATGACCGGAACCGGCAGCGGAATTTTCATTCCGGTGCCGAGTGCGTCGGAGGCTGAACGGACGGCGCGTGAAATCAAAAGTCTATATAATTGCCGCGCCGCCGCCGGGGTAGACCGTTCACATCTGCACGAAAATCTGTACACTGGCGGTGCGTGATTTCTGAATGGGGATTTGAAAGCTACTGGGACGTCGCCAAGCTGGTTAAGGCACGGGGTTTTGATCCCCGCATTCGCAGGTTCGAGTCCTGCCGTCCCAGCCATTCAGCGTCTCAAACAGCGGAGAGACCAAGCGGGACCGGGGTGTGACGATTGCTTCACTGATGGTTTTCTCAGGTAATGCCAACCTGAGGCTGGCGAGCGATATCGCTCAGGAGCTCAACGTGCCGATCGGCAAGGCGGTCGTTGGCCGCTTCAGCGATGGCGAAGTCATGGTGGAAGTCATGGAGAACGTTCGCGGTCGCGACGTCTACGTGATTCAGCCCACCTGTGTGCCGACCGCCGATAATTTCATGGAACTGCTGGTCATGATCGATGCGATGAAACGCGCGTCGGCATCACGAGTGACAGCGGTGATACCGTATTTCGGCTATGCGCGCCAGGACCGGCGCCCGAGATCTGCCCGGGTCCCGATCACGGCAAAAGTCGCTGCGACGATGATTTCGGCTGCCGGTACGGATCGTGTCGTGACCGTGGACCTGCATGCCGACCAGATCCAGGGTTTTTTCGACATACCGGTCGACAACGTTTACGCGTCGCCTCTCACGCTGGCCGACATCTGGCAACAGCAGCAGTCCATGCACGAAGTGGTGGTCGTTTCTCCCGACGTTGGCGGCGTGGTGCGTGCGCGGGCCATTGCCAAGCGCCTGGATACCGATCTCGCCATCATCGACAAGCGGCGCCCCCGGGCGAATGTCGCGACCGTCATGAACATCATTGGCGAGGTCAGCGGCAAGTGTTGCGTCCTCGTCGACGATATGGTCGATACCGCCGGAACGCTCTGTTCCGCCGCGAATGCGTTGAAAGAAAAAGGCGCCGTGCGGGTCGTGGCCTACTGTGTACACCCGGTGCTTTCCGGTCCCGCGGTGGACAACATCATGAGTTCCCAGATGGACGAACTGGTCGTTACCGACACGATCCCGCTCAGTGAATATGCCCGCAACTGCGGCAAGATCCGGCAACTTTCGATCGCCCAGATGCTGGCCGAGACCATTCGCCGCATGGCGCACGGAGAATCCGTTTCGTCCATGTACATGGACTGAATCCAGCGGTCCAGGCCGCTTCATTCTGATATTCCCCTCAGCCCGTATGCTGGGTTATAATGCCCGGCTTGCTTTTTTAGGGCGCCTGGCCTGGTCGCGGGTCGGGCAGTTTGGCCGCATGGCGGCTGCCTCTTTTGCGGGGCTTTATCTGGAGAAATGAAATGTCTGATATGAATATCGTGACCGCGGAAATCCGCGAAGACGTGGGGAAAGGTGCGAGCCGCCGCCTGCGTCGGGACGGCAAAATACCCGCGGTGATTTACGGCGGTGACCGGGACCCGGTTGCCCTGACCCTGAACCAGGCCGAACTGATTCACGCGGTCGAACTGGAGTCGTTCTTCTCGAGCGTCCTGGAGCTCCGGGTTGGAGACGAGATCAAGCAAAAAGCGATCGTCAGGGACCTGCACCGGCATCCGTTCAAGCCGGTGATCATGCACGTCGACTTCATGCGCGTGTCCGAAACGGAAGCGATCCGTATTTCCGTGCCGCTGCACTTTATCGGCGAGGAAGCGTCCCCGGCCGGCAAGGCCTCCGGCGTGGTCATTCAGCACCAGATGACGGAAATCGAGATTTCTGCACTGGCCAAGAATCTGCCCGAGTTCATCGCGGTCGACCTGTCCGACCTGGACAGGGGTGATGTGGTCACGGTTGCCGACATCGTGCTGCCCGAGGGCGTCGAGATACCGGCGCTGGTGAGCGATCCCGAGATCGCGGACTCAGCGGTGGCGATTGCAGCCTACATCTCCGAAAGCCAGGGCACGGGTGCAGCCGCAGCTGCCGAGGCCGAAGCGCTGGCCGCCGAGGAACTGGGCGAAATCGGTGCGCCTGTCGAGGAAGACGAAGAACCGGAAGAGCCGGAAGAAGACGAGCCCAAGGAGTGATTTCGGGAGCAGGAGAGCATCATGCCTTTCCTCGTCATCGGCCTGGGTAATCCTGGTTCGAAGTACGCTGAAACCCGGCATAACGCCGGGTTTTGGTTTTTGGATCGTCTCGCCGACAAGGCCGGTCTCTCATTTCGACGCTCGCTCAGGCTGCACGCCGGCATCGCAAAAGGCGTGGTGATGGGGCACGACTGCGTATTGGTCCGCCCGCGCACCTTCATGAACGAGAGCGGCCGGGCCGTTCGGGCTGCCATCCAGTACTACAAGGTGCCGATGAGCCAGGTTCTGGTGGCTTACGATGAACTGGACCTGCCGGCCGGTGTGGCGCGCTTGAAGCAGGGCGGCGGTCACGGCGGCCACAACGGGATGCGCGACATCTTCCGGCACACCAGCGACCAGGGCTTTCTTCGGCTGCGCATCGGTATCGGCCACCCCGGACACAAGAGCGCCGTGACGGCCTACGTGCTGGGCCGCCCGGGCAGCGCAGACGAAGGCTTGATCCTCGGCGCCATTGACGATGCGCTTGATGTCCTGCCGCAGGTGCTCAAAGGGGATCTGCCGGGCGCAATGAAGCAACTTCACACGGAAAAAAACAATGGGATTTAAGTGCGGTATCGTCGGGCTTCCAAACGTCGGCAAGTCGACGCTGTTCAACTCGCTCACCAGCGGTGAAATCGCCGCCGAGAACTACCCCTTCTGCACCATCGATCCCAATGTCGGTGTTGTCGAGGTGCCCGACCCGCGGCTGGGTGAAATCGCTGCCATCGTGAAACCCAGGAAAATCGTTCCGACGACCATGGAGTTCGTGGACATCGCCGGACTGGTAAAGGGGGCGTCGAAGGGAGAGGGCCTCGGAAACCAGTTTCTTGCCCACATCCGCGAAACCGACGCCATTGCCCACGTCGTGCGCTGTTTCGAAGACGATGACATCGTGCACGTCGCCGGTGCGCTGGATCCGCTCTCGGACATCGAGACGATCAACACGGAGCTGTCCCTGGCCGACCTCGAGTCTGTTGAGCGCGCAATCGAGCGGACCTCGAAAAAGCTCAAGTCCGGAAAGGACAAGGAAGCCCAGATGAAGATGGCCGTGCTGGAACGTCTCAGAGACTGTCTTGACGACGGTCACCGGGCACGCAATGTGGACATGACCGCCGAGGAGCAAAAACTCGTCAGCGATGTGCACCTGATCACGACCAAGCCCGTCATGTATGTCGCCAATGTCTCGGAAAACGGTTTTGACGACAACCCCTTCCTGGATGTCGTGCGAAAAAAGGCCGAGTCCGAAGGAGCCCGCACGGTGCCGGTGTGTGCGGGAATCGAGGCGGAAATCGCCCAGCTGGACGAGGCCGATCGCAGGGAGTTCCTGGCCGAACTCGGCTTCGAGGAGTCCGGGCTGGACCAGGTCATCCGTGCCGGTTACGGACTGCTCGAGTTGCTGACGTTTTTTACTGCCGGCCCGAAAGAAGTTCGGGCCTGGACAGTCCGGGCCGGATCGACCGCGCCGCAGGCCGCGGGAAAAATTCACACCGACTTCGAGCGCGGCTTCATCCGCGCAGAAGTGACCTCTTTCCGGGACTTTGTTGCCCTGGGCGGAGAGCAGGGCGCAAAGGAAGCGGGAAAACTGAGGCTCGAGGGCAAGACCTACGTGGTTGCCGAGGGCGACGTGATGCACTTCCGGTTCAACGTCTGAAAGATTTTGAAAAGTGCATGATTATGGGCTATAAGCATTTCTGAATCATTTGCTCGGGGCCGAGGGGTTTGAGCGTTGGGTCAGAAGCATTCCAAAAGCAGCGACACATCAGTCAAGCCGGGTGAGCCTGATGCGGCCGGTCGTGAACGTTCCGGCCATTCCGCTCGCGGCAACGGCAGCTGGCAGAAAATCGAAGCTTTGCGCGAAAAAGCCGCGTTGAAAGCTTCGCTCGCCGATGTCTGGGATGAAGATTTCGACCTGCCTGAAGAAATCCTGGCCGAGCTCGATCACACGGCCGAATTCTTCACGACAAACGAAGAGGAGGCCGAACCCCTGCCGGACGACGAGGACGACATCGACGATTTTTTTGACGAAGAGGACGAGTCCTGAGCCTGGTCCCGCTCCATTCGGGGCGCATCTTTTTTCACGGTTGTATCCATACGGCGAAAATTGTAAAATCTCGCGCCGATTCCACTCGATGTGATGTTGACAGGCACTGGTTCGTGGGTGAAAATAAGCGGCTTGCCTGTGGGTGCGTAGATTCACATCCGGATGGCGGGTCCGGCAAGCGAAACTGGATATGGCTTCCGCTTCGCGTGGTTCGGGCCGAGCATTTGAAAAAATGTGCCTGGAGGGGTACTCAAGCGGTCAACGAGGGCAGACTGTAAATCTGCTGGCTAAGCCTTCGGAGGTTCGAATCCTTCCCCCTCCACCATTTTTCGGTGCTCCTGAAAATTTGGTTTGCAGGCCCGTGAGGCACTTGGCCGTACAGGGCGGGTGTAGTTCAACGGTAGAACCTCAGCCTTCCAAGCTGATGATGTGGGTTCGATTCCCATCACCCGCTCCATCGAAGTCAGGCTGGGACCTCGCGGGACGAAAGTTTCGCCCGCATAGCTCAGGCGGTAGAGCACTCCCTTGGTAAGGGAGAGGTCACTAGTTCAAGTCTAGTTGTGGGCACCATTATTTTTAAAAGCTGAAGCGACTGCATATTTCGGAGATCGGCATGTCAAAAGAAAAGTTTGAACGTACAAAACCCCACGTGAACGTGGGCACGATTGGTCACGTGGATCACGGCAAGACGACGCTGACGGCGGCGATGACGATGGTTTGCGCGGAGGAGCGCGGCAGTGAAGTGCGCGCGTTTGACCAGATCGACAACGCCCCGGAAGAGCGCGAGCGCGGTATTACGATCGCGACGGCGCACGTGGAGTACGAGTCGGATGCGCGTCACTACGCGCACGTGGACTGCCCGGGCCATGCTGACTACGTGAAGAACATGATCACGGGTGCGGCGCAGATGGACGGAGCGATTCTGGTGGTGTCGGCGGCTGATGGTCCGATGCCGCAGACGCGCGAGCACATTCTGCTGGCGCGCCAGGTGGGTGTGCCGTACATCCTGGTGTACATGAACAAGGCTGACCAGGTCGACGACGAAGAGCTGCTGGAGCTGGTCGAGATGGAGATTCGCGAGCTGTTGAGTTCGTATGATTTCCCGGGCGACGACACGCCGATCATCACGGGCTCTGCGCTGAAGGCGATGGAAGGCGAAGACTCGGAGATGGGCAAGGAGTCGATCCGCAAGCTGATTACGGCGATGGACGATTACATTCCGGAGCCGGTGCGTGACACGGACAAGCCGTTCCTGATGCCGATCGAGGACGTGTTCTCGATTTCGGGTCGTGGCACGGTGGTGACCGGTCGCGTGGAGCGCGGTGTGGTCAAGGTCGGCGAGGAAGTGGAGATCGTCGGCATCAAGGAGACGCACAAGACGACGTGCACGGGAGTGGAGATGTTCCGCAAGCTGCTGGACGAAGGGCGTGCGGGCGACAACGTGGGCGTACTGTTGCGTGGTATCAAGCGTGACGAGGTGGAGCGCGGCCAGGTGCTGGCGCACCCGGGCACGATCACGCCGCACACGAAGTTCGAGGCGGAGGTGTACATCCTGTCGAAGGACGAGGGTGGGCGTCACACGCCGTTCTTCAAGGGTTACCGTCCGCAGTTTTACTTCCGTACGACGGACGTGACGGGTGCGGTGGAGTTGCCGGAAGGTGTCGAGATGGTGATGCCGGGTGACAACGTGCAGATGAAGGTGTCGCTGATTGCGCCGATCGCGATGGAAGAAGGTCTGCGTTTTGCGATCCGCGAAGGCGGACGCACGGTTGGCGCCGGCGTCGTCGCCAAGATCTTCGAGTAAAACGACTGAATGTCTTTGCCGCCGGGGCGTTGCCGCCGGTCGCGAAGGCAAGACGGAAAAGAACACGAAGCTGGTGGCCGAAAGGCCACCGGCTTAGTGGTATAAGCGGAATGATCCGCCAGGTTGGTTCAGCAGGCCAGTAGCTCAACTGGCAGAGCAGCGGTCTCCAAAACCGCAGGTTGGGGGTTCGAGTCCCTCCTGGCCTGCCACTGAACAAGCCGTACAGACGAAAAACCGGAATATGAAAGGTAAAGCGGAAACAGGTAAGCCACAGATCGTAAACACGCTGCTGCTCTCCATCGCCACGGTGATGCTGATCGCAGGCGTGGGAGGGTATTACTGGCTGCAGGACCTGGCAATTACACCCGTTCGCGTAGTGGGGCTTATCGTCGTGGCTGTGGTCGCGTCGTTTGTCGCCGCGCAGTCGGACTCGGGTTCGGCCTTTTTCCGTTTCCTGAAAGAAGCGGACATCGAGCGTCGCAAGGTCGTCTGGCCGACCCACCAGGAGACCCTGCAGACCGCACTGATGGTCATTATCGTAACGATCCTGATCTCCCTGTTCCTGGCCGGAATCGATTGGCTCCTTGGCGCCGCGGTTCGTTCGTTGGTCGGGGGTTGATTGATGGCTAAGCGCTGGTACGTCGTACACGCCTATTCCGGTTTCGAGAAACAGGTCAAGAAATCGCTGGAGGACCGCATCGAGCGTTCCGATTTGCAGGACCTGTTCGGTGAAGTGCTGGTTCCGACCGAAGAGGTTGTCGAAATGAAGGGCGGTCAGAAACGCCGCTCCGATCGCAAATTCTTCCCCGGCTACGTGCTGGTGGAGATGGAGATGACCGACGACAGCTGGCACCTGGTCAAGAGCGTGCCGAAGGTGATGGGTTTCATCGGCGGAACGGCAGACCGGCCTGCGCCGATCACGGAACGCGAAGCGGACGCGATTTTGAACCGCGTCAAGGAAGGGGTCGACAAGCCGCGGCCGAAAGTACTGTTCGAGCCGGGTGAAATGGTGCGGGTCATCGACGGTCCCTTCAACGACTTCAACGGCGTGGTCGAGGAAGTCGACTACGACAAGAGCCGCCTGAAGGTGGCGGTGCTGATTTTCGGGCGTTCGACGCCGGTGGAACTGGAGTTCCACCAGGTCGAAAAGTCCTGACTGAAGGAGTTCGCTTGCGGTGCATTGCGCCGCGAACGAACATGCGGATGCCTTCGAGGGCATCGAATTTTGACGGGGAGCCTTGGCGCATGGTCGCCGGGCGCTCGAACCCGGGAGGTTAAAAATGGCTAAGAAAGTCGCGGCTTACATCAAGCTGCAGGTCCCTGCCGGCCAGGCGAATCCGAGTCCACCCGTGGGCCCGGCGCTCGGTCAGCACGGCGTCAACATCATGGAGTTCTGCAAGGCGTTCAACGCCAAGACCCAGGAAGTGGAAAACGGCCTGCCGATTCCCGTGATCATCACGGTATACGCGGATCGCAGCTTCACGTTCATCACCAAGACCCCGCCCGCGGCGGTGCTGCTTCGCAAGGCAGCCGGCGTGCCGAAGGGCAGCGGCGAGCCGAATACCAAAAAGGTCGGCAAGGTGACGCGTGACCAGCTCGAAGAGATCGTTAAAACCAAGGAACCTGACCTGACGGCGGCCGACATGGACGCGGCGGTCCGCACGATTGCCGGAACCGCGCGCAGCATGGGCCTTGACGTGGAAGGAGTTGAATGATGGCTAAGGCAGGCAAACGCATGAAAGCGATCCGGGAGAAGATCGAGCCCGGAAAGGCGTACCCCATCGACGAGGCCCTCGAAATTCTCACCGCTTCGAGCAAGGTCAAGTTCCGGGAGTCCGTTGACGTGGCGATCCGCCTGGGCATCGACCCGCGTAAATCGGACCAGAACGTCCGTGGGTCCACGGTGCTGCCGAACGGCACGGGCAAGACCGTCCGTGTCGCGGTGTTCGCCCAGGGCGAAAATGCAGACAAGGCCAAGGCGGCCGGCGCTGATGTCGTGGGCATGGACGACCTGCACGACCAGATCAAGGACGGAGACCTGGCCTGGGATGTCGTCATCGCGTCGCCTGACGCCATGCGCGTGGTCGGTAAGCTCGGCCAGGTGCTGGGTCCGCGCGGACTGATGCCGAACCCCAAGGTAGGCACGGTCACGCCCGACGTCGAGCAGGCGGTTAAAAACGCCAAGGCGGGCCAGGTTCGCTTCCGTACCGACAAGGCGGGCATCATCCACAGCACCATCGGCAAGGCCGATTTCGAGATCGATGCGCTGAAGGGCAACCTGCGCGCCTTGATCGCCGACCTGATGAAGCTCAAGCCGGCATCGTCGAAGGGCGCCTTCCTGCAGAAGGTCGCCGTGTCCACGACGATGGGCCCGGGAATCCAGGTCGACAGGGCTTCCCTCGAGGTCTGAGGAAGGAACAGAGATTGGCTGCCCCGCTTGATTGCGGGGCGGCGGATAGACGGGCTGCTTCGGCCGGTACGCCGGCTGGAATAGACCGTCAAAGACCGCAGGCGCGGATGACCTTTACGGATTTTTTGAAAAGGACAGCCGCTTAAGCGCGAACCGGGAGACCGGCCGCAGCCTGCGCAGATGGTGGCAGCCCCAGAATTTTGGGGTCACCACTGGTAACGAGTCGAAGGGCCGTTGACGGTCACAAGACTACAGGAGGTAACCAATGGCGCTCAATCTTGAGCAAAAGAAAGCAGTAGTAGCCGAAGTGGCCGAAGCGGCCAGCAAGGCGCTCGCCGCTGTCGCTGCGGAGTATCGTGGCCTGACCGTTGAGGAGATGACGGAGCTGCGCGCCAAGGCGCGTGAATCCGGCGTTTACGTCAAGGTCGCCAAGAATACCCTGGTGCGACGTGCCGTTGAGGGTACCGAGTACGAATGCATGCAGGATTCGCTGACAGGACCCCTCCTGCTGGCGTTCAGCATGGAAGACCCCGGTGCTGCAGCACGATTGGTCAAGGATTATTCCAAGGACCATAACCAACTCATCGCCAAGCTTGTCGCCGTTGGCGGTCAGCTGTACGACGCGTCCGAACTGGAACGTCTGTCCAGCCTGCCGACCTACGACCAGGCCATCGCGATACTGATGGGCGTGATGAAGGCACCGATCGAGAAGTTCGTGCGCACCCTCGCCGAGCCGCATACGAAGCTGGTCAGGACGGTTGCTGCCGTTCGCGACGCCAAAGAGGCTGCTTGATTTTTTTATTTAACCGTTCAGCGGGTTAAAGACCCCAACTGACATACGAAATACGGAGACGACAATGGCCGTTTCAAAAGAAGACATCCTTGAAACAATTTCCAACATGAGCGTGATGGACGTCGTTGAGCTCATCGAGGCAATGGAAGAGAAGTTCGGCGTTTCTGCCGCAGCGCCCGTCGCTGTGGCTGCCGGCCCCGCGGCCGGTGGCGAAGCTGCCGCTGCTGAAGAAAAGACCGAGTTCGACGTGGTTCTGACGTCCTTCGGTTCCCAGAAAGTGCCCGTGATCAAGGCAGTTCGCGAGATCACCGGCCTGGGCCTGAAGGAAGCCAAGGAACTCGTCGAAGGCGTGCCTTCGCCGATCAAGGAAGGCGTTGCCAAGGACGAAGCCGAAGAACTGCAGAAGAAGCTCGAAGAAGCTGGCGCTTCTGTCGAGGTCAAGTAAATCTTCTTCCTCGGTTTCCGAGGCTGAAATGGAAATGGGCTGGGGGCAAATGCCTCCGGCCTGTTTCCGCTTGTATTTTTGAAGTTTGATCGAACGGGCGGAATCAGATCATGAGTTATTCTTTCACCGAGAAAAAGCGGATTCGCAAAGATTTCGGCAAGCGCACGGCGGTTCTCGACGTGCCGTTCCTGCTGGAAACGCAAATTCGCTCCTACCAGGAATTCCTGCAGCTGGAAATACCTGAAGACGAACGGCGCGAACGCGGCCTGCACGGCGCGCTCAGTTCCGTGTTCCCGATCGTTGCCTATTCCGGTAACGCGGCCCTGGAGTACGTCAGCTACAAGCTGGGCGATCCGGTGTTTGACGTGAAAGAGTGCAAGCTTCGCGGCATGTCTTACGGTGCGCCGCTGCGCGTCAAGGTGCGCCTGGTCATTTATGACAAGG
>JASFSI010000019.1:0-12335 GCA_050114495.1 Lysobacterales bacterium
TCCAGCACCGCGTGGTACACGTCGGCCTCGATGTAGCGGGTCAGCACCGTGTCCAGCAGCGACACCGCGTCCGGCTCGTAAATGTAGTCCCAGATGTCACGCACTTCGTCGTCGTCCGTTTCCGGCAACGGAAGCAACTGTTCCAGCACCGGCTTCTGCGACATCGTATTGACGAAACGGTTGTAAACCACGTACACCAGGTCCAGCTGTTCTTCGCGATAAGCGTCCAGCATGACCTTGATCGAACCGATCAGGTCCTCGATCTGGGGCTTTTCGCCCAGGTCGCCGGCGTGCGCGGCGATTTCCACGTTCACGTTGCGGAAAAACGCCGAAGCTTTCTTGCCCAGCGTGACCGCACTGATTTCGGCGCCTTTCTGCTGCCACTCGCCCATGCTGGCCAGCACCGCCTTGAACATGTTCGTATTCAGGCCGCCGCACAGACCGCGGTCGGTCGAAACGATGATGTAGCCGACTTTCTTCGTCTCTTCGCGGCTGACCGTGAACGGATGCCGGTATTCCGGGCGGGCCTTGCTGAGGTGGCCCATCACGCGCCGGATCATCTCGGCGTAGGGGCGCGTCTCGGCCATCAGGTCCTGTGATTTACGAATCTTGCTGGCCGACACCATTTCCAGGGCCGAGGTCACCTTCTTGGTGTTCTCGACACTCCGGATCTTGGTGGTGATTTCTTTTCCGCCTGCCATGTTTCAGTCTCGTCAAATGGGAACCGAATCGCTTCGGCTCCGTTTCCTTACCAGGAACCCGTGGCCTTGAAGTTTTCGAGCATGTCTTTCAGTTGCCCGTCCAGGTCATCATTCCAGTCGCCATGGTCCAGTGCTTCCAGCAGGTCGCCGTGTGCCGAGGCCGCGTGGTCCAGCAGGGCCGCCTCGAAGGCGCCGATCTTCTCCAGTTCCACGTCATCGAGGTAACCGCGATCGGCCGAATACAGCGATATCGCCATCTGGCCCACGGACATCGGGCTGTACTGTTTCTGCTTCATCAGCTCGGTCACGCGCTGGCCGCGGTCGAGCTGCTTGCGCGTCGCCTCGTCGAGGTCGGAAGCGAACTGGGCGAAGGCCGCCAGCTCGCGGTACTGCGAGAGCGCCAGTCGAATACCGCCGCCGAGCTTCTTGATCACCTTGGTCTGCGCCGCACCACCCACTCGGGACACCGAGAGACCTGCGTGCATGGCGGGCCGGATACCGGCATTGAACATGTCGGTTTCGAGGAAGATCTGGCCGTCGGTGATTGAAATCACGTTGGTCGGAACGAAGGCGGAAACGTCACCGGCCTGCGTTTCGATGATCGGCAGCGCGGTCAGGGAGCCGGTCCTGCCCTTCACCTCGCCGTTGGTAAATTTCTCGACGTAATCTTCGTTGACGCGCGCGGCGCGCTCCAGCAGGCGCGAGTGCAGGTAGAACACGTCGCCGGGGTACGCCTCGCGGCCCGGCGGGCGTCGCAGCAGCAGCGAGACCTGGCGGTAAGCCCAGGCCTGCTTGGTCAGGTCGTCGTAGATGATCAGGGCGTCTTCACCGCGGTCGCGGAAGTATTCACCCATCGTGCAGCCGGAATACGGGGCGATGTACTGCATGGCCGCCGATTCCGAAGCCGATGCGTTGACCACGATGGTGTGCTCCATCGCGCCGTGTTCTTCGAGCTTGCGTACCACGTTGGATACCGTGGACTGCTTCTGCCCGACCGCCACGTACACGCACTTGATGCCCGTACCGACCTGGTTGATGATCGTGTCGATGGCGATCGCCGATTTACCGATCTGGCGGTCGCCAATGATCAGTTCGCGCTGGCCGCGGCCGATCGGCACCATCGCGTCGATGGATTTGAGGCCCGTCTGTACCGGCTGATCGACCGATTTACGCCAGATCACGCCCGGCGCCACTTTTTCGATCGGCGCATAGCCGTCGTTCTCGATCGGCCCCTGGCCGTCGATCGGGTTGCCCAGCGCGTCCACGACGCGGCCCAGCAGGCCGCGGCCCTGGGGCACTTCGAGGATGCGTCCGGTGCACTTGACCGAATCGCCCTCGGTAATGTGTTCGTAATCACCCATGATCACGGAGCCGACCGAGTCCCGCTCCAGGTTGAGCGCCAGGCCGAAGGTATTGCCCGGAAAGGCGATCATCTCGCCCTGCATGGCGTCTTCGAGGCCGTGAATGCGCGCGATACCGTCGGAGACACTGACTACCGTGCCTTCGTTACGCGCTTCGGCGGAGATATCGAGTTCCTCTACGCGCTTTTTGATCAACTCGCTGATTTCGGATGGGTTCAGTGTCGTCTGCATCGTTTTCTTTCCCGTATGACCGCCGCTTTTTCGGCGCTCGGTTCAAATAATTTCGTTTACCCGTCAGTTCGCCAGGCTGGCGGAAAGCCGGCCCAGGCGCCCCCGCAGAGAACCGTCGATCACTTCGCTGCCCGCGTAAACCACGGCGCCGCCGATGACCTCCGGATCAATCTCGTTTTCCAGCTGGATTTCCCGCTCATAGCGCCTGGCCAGCGCCTCTTTCAGGCGCTGCGACTGGTCGTCGTCCAGCGGCACGGCGGATACGACCCGCACGCTGAGCCGGTTCTCGGCATCCTCGCGCAGGCTGCGATAGAGCTCACCCACACGCGGCAGCAGCGGCAGGCGGCCATTGTCCGCCAGCACCGAGAGCAGCTTGAGGAAGCGGTCGTTGAAGGCATCGCCGGCGGCATCCGCCAGGATGCCCAGAACCTGCGTCTTGCCGACGTCCGGGTTCTCGATCAAAGCGGCCATCGCCTCTTCGCTGACCATCGCTCCTGCCAGGGCCAGCATGTCGTCCCAGGCAGCCAGGGCGTCATCCGCCCGGGCCAGCTCGAAGGCCGCCTTGGCGTAAGGTCTCGCCAGTGTCGTCAGGCTGCTCATGTTCAGATCTCGGCGATCAGCTTATCGAGCAGATCGCGGTGGGCTTGCGCGTCAACCTCGCGTTCGAGGATCTGCGTCGCACCCAGCACCGCCAACTGCGCCACCGAGCGGCGCAGTTCCTCGCGCGCCTGGTTGGCTGACTGCGCGATATCGGCTTCGGCAGCGGACACCTGGCGGTTACGCTCGGTGATCGCGTCTTCCTTCGCCTGGTCGACGATCTGGTTATGCCGCTGGTTCGCCTGGTCGACGATTTCTCCCGCCTTGTCCCGGGCCTCGCGTATTTGCTCTTCCACGGTTGCCTTGGCGGCTTCGAGTTCTTTCTCGGCCTCGTCGGACGCCGCCAGGCCCTCGGCGATGCGTTCGCGGCGCTCGTCGAGCGCTTTCATCACCGGCGGCCAGATGAATTTCATGCAGAACCACACGAAAATCATCATCGCGATGGATTGCAGTATCAATGTGGCATTGATGTTCATGCCTAAACCTCGTTCAGATGGTTCGGTAAACCGGCCCGGTCATCCGGGCAGGCTCGGTTCAGCTGAAGCTTATCCGCCCAGGGCGGCCTGCAGCTGGCCGACGAACGGGTTGGCGAAGGTGAAGAACAACGCGATACCGACACCGATCATCGCAACGGCGTCGAGCAGGCCGATCGCCAGGAAGAACTTGCCTTGCAGCATCGGGGCCAGCTCGGGCTGACGCGCGGAACCTTCAAGAAGGCGACCGCCCAGGATACCCACACCGATACCAACGCCCAGTGCGCCCAGACCGATCAGGAGGGCCACGGCGATTGCGGTCATACCAATTACAGTTTCCATCGATAACTCCGTTTTTCAGAATTGCCAGTTAATTAAAATCAAAGTACTGCTAAAAAAACTCAGTGATGCTCGTGCGCCATGCTCAGGTAGACGATGGTGAGCATCATGAAAATGAACGCTTGCAGCGTGATCACCAGCAGGTGGAACACCGCCCACCCGAAGTGCATGAGCTGCCCGCCGAGGAACGCGAGTCCGCCGACCAGCAGCATCTCGGCGCCGAGCAGGTACACGGTTTTCTTGGTGTCCAGCGCGCCTTTCATATTCATCCAGAGCGTGGCGAATACCGCAGCTGTCGCCGCGATCCAGAACCACGCCGGAATGTGCTCGCCGAACACCGAACTCAGGCCGGCGGCGACGAGCCCCGAACCCGCCGTGAAGACGACGGCGATCAGGATGAAAATCAGTTCACCTGCGTAGAGGTTGCCGAACAGTCGCAGGCCGAGCGAGACCGGCTTGGCCAGCAGTGCAACCAGTTCCAGCAGCAGGTTCGGGAGGGCAAAAACGATTTTGCCGACCATCCCCTTGGACGCGAACGGCTGCCCGGTCAGTTCGGCGATGAAGCCGCCGACGCCTTTGATCTTGATGCTGTAGTAAATGATCATCAGGAACACGGTGATGGCCATGCCCATGGTCGCGTTGACGTCGGTGGTCGGAACCACTTTCTGGTACTCGACACCGGCCTGCAATGCCACCCACGGCAGCCAGTCGACCGGGATCAGGTCCATGAAGTTCATGAAGAAAATCCAGACGAACAGCGTCAGCGCCAGGGGCGCGATGAACTTGCTGGTGCCGTGAAAGGACTCGCGCACGCTGTTGTCCACGAATTCGATGATCATCTCGATGGATGCCTGGAAGCGCGAAGGCACGCCCGAGTTGGCTTTTACAGCGACCTTCCGGAACAGGAAGTAAAACACCAGGCCCAGCAAGATGGACCAGAACATCGTGTCGACGTGAAAAGCCCAGAAACCCATCGAGGCCGCTTCCTCGGCGCCATGGGCGAAGCCCCAGCTTCCGTCCGGATGCTGTCCAAAAGTCAGGTTTTGCAGATGGTGCGAAATGTATTCGCTGGTGGTGAGATTCTCGCTGCTGCCCGCCATTCCGGTTCCTGCCTGATTATTGCCTGTTTGACCCGGCAGCCCCATGCCGCCCCGGCCCCTTCATCCAGTCCATCCCTGAAGCCCTATAGTGTACGGAATCCGTTCCCCGCCGTCACTCGCGGAATACCCGCGTCATCCCGATCCGCCCGGCCACGACGATGCCGATCAGCCCGATGAAAAAAAATCCGGGCGCCAGTGGCTTGACGGCGATGAAAATGACCGCACACAGCACGGCCGTCAATCCCAACTTGGCGAATTCCGCCACCACCGCCGTCTTCAGGAACGCGCCGCTGTCCTCGCCGATTTTTCCCGTCACCAAAAGGGTGAACAACAGGCCGGGAAAAAAAACCGCCACGCTGCCCGCCAGGGACGAGTACGCCGCGACGGTGCCGCCCAGAAGGGAAGCTGCCGCCAGAACCAGGGCAACCCCGGCCTGAAGACCCAGGCTGAACGCAATTCCCTTACGCACGATCCCGCGCCTTTAACCGGTTAACCATCAGATCCGCGCCCGTTTTGGACGCGATCGTAAAAACGCGGCCAAAGATTTTCAAGTTTAGCATTTACTAATCTATGCCAGCAACGGGTAAAGCGATCAATCCGCCAGGTCGAGACGCTCGAGAATGCCGTCGAACTCGTCGGCGTTGTTGTAAACGATGGTCATCTTGCCTTTGCCGGAAGCCTGGTGCTGGATGCGCACGCGCGTGCCCAGTGCTTCTCCAATGCGCTCCTGAAGCCGCAGAATATCCGGGTCGACCCGGCGGTTGCCTTTTTTCTTTGCGGACTGCTGAAGCCGCCGCACCAGGTTCTCCGTCTCCCGCACCGAGAGCCGCTTGCGCGCCACTTCGCGCGCGGCCTGGACCTGCAGCGCGTCTTCCAGCGACAGCAGGGCGCGGGCATGCCCCATTTCAATCTGCCGCATGTCCACCATGTCCTTGACCTCCTGCATCAATTCGAGCAGGCGCAGCAGGTTGGCCACCGCAGGCCGGGACCGGCCCACGGCATCGGCCGCCTGTTGCTGGGTCATTTTGAATTCGTCGATCAGGCTGCGCAGCGCGCTGGCCTCTTCCAGCGGATTCAGATCCTCGCGCTGGATGTTCTCGATCAGCGCCATCGCGACGGCTGCCTGGTCGGGCACTTCACGAACGACAGCGGGTATCTCGTCGACCCCGGCCATCTGCGCCGCCCGCCAGCGCCGCTCACCGGCGATCAGTTCATACCCGTTGCCCTCCACCGGGCGCACGACAATGGGCTGCACGACGCCCTGGGCACGGATCGAGTCCGCCAGTTCGGCGAGCTTTTCCTCGTCGAATACCGAGCGCGGCTGGTAGCGGCCCGGGCGAATGAGGTCCAGGGGCAGATCGCGCAGTTCGTCACCGCCTTCCTGCACTTTGTCCATCGTGGTCTGGCTGAGCATTGAACTCAGGTTTTTTCCGAGTACCGGTTTTTTTCGCGTTGTCATAAGTCGATTCTTCGCAGTCTAGGCTATCGCCCTTTTTTCATGCCGCCGCAGCATTTCGCCGGCCAAAGCGATGTGCGCCAACGCACCCTTGGAACCCGGATCGTACAGCAGCACGGGCAAGCCGTGGCTGGGCGCCTCGGCAACGCGGATGTTGCGCGGCACCAGGGTGCGGTAAACGCGATCGCCGAAATTTTCGATCAGCTGCTCCGACACCGCCTGCGCGAGGTTGTTGCGGCCATCGAACATGGTGCGCAGCAGGCCCTCGATTTCCAGTGAAGCATTGACGCTGGCGCGGACCTGCTCGATCGTATTCAGCAATGCGGTCAAACCCTCGAGCGCATAGTACTCGCATTGCACGGGAATCAGCACGCTGTCGGCGGCGCTGAGGGCGTTCAGCGTCAGCATGTTCAATGATGGCGGGCAGTCGATCAGGATCCAGGCATAGTCCTCGAGCAGGGGCTCCAGCGCATCGCGAAGCGCGAACTCGCGACGATCGGTCTGCAGCAGCGATATCTCGGCCGCGGTCAGGTCACCGCTGGACGGCAGCAGGTCGAAATCCAGGCCTTCCGGCCGCAGGATGGTCTCTGCGCCCGTGCGTTCGCGCATCATGACCTCGCAGGCGGAAACGTGCAGCCGCCGCGGGTCGATGCCGCAACCCGTGGTGGCATTGCCCTGCGGGTCGAGGTCGATCAGCAGGACCGGCCGTTTCATGCGTGAAAACGCCGCCGCCAGGTTCACGGCGGTCGTGGTCTTTCCGACACCGCCCTTCTGGTTGGCGACCGCGACGATGCGGGCTTTTTGGGTTGAATCGTGTGCGCTCATGAGCAGACGGACATGATGACGAGGTGCCGCTGTTCATGCAATCCCGGCACGGAGAGTTTTTCGACGGAGCGAACATCGACCCAGCCCGGCAGCGCTTCGATCTCCTCTCGCGGATAGCGGCCTTTCATGGCGAGGATGCGGGTGTCCCCGCCGGCCAGGTGGCGCGCCGCCGCGGCGTAATCGGCCAGGCTGCTGAACGCCCGGCTGATGATGGTGTCCGGCAGGTGCGCAAGCTCGGCAGATTCCAGCCGCGCCTGCAGCGGATGAACGTTGGCCAGGGAGAGCTGGCGTTTCACGTGACCCAGGAACCGCACCTTCTTGCCGGCGCTGTCCAGCAGAGTGACTTCAAGACCCGGCTTCACGATGGCCAACGGTATGCCCGGCAACCCGGCGCCCGTACCGGCATCCAGCAGGCGTCCCGGCGCAACCCAGGGCAGCACGGACAGGGAATCGAGCAGGTGCTTCGACAGCATGTCGGCCGGTTCCCTGACCGCGGTCAGGTTGTACGTGCGGTTCCAGCGTCCGATCAGGCCCAGGTAGTCAAGCAGTCGTGTTTGCTGCGCCTCGTCGCAGGGTGTGTCCAGCGCTTCAAGCCCTGCCCGAAGCGCCGACTCCAGAGACATGCGGGTAAGGACCTCGCGCTCAGTTCAGGCCGGCTTTGCGCATCTCGGACGCGATCTGCCTGGCGATATCGCTGGCGGCATCGGCGTGCTCGAGGTCCTTGGTGAAGGTCACGATGCGCCAGGCGGGCTTTTCGGTATCGAGGTCGTAGTAACTCGACTCGACGTAGGCCGTTCTCTGCACGTCGGCCCAGCCCGGCCCCTGTCGAATCGTGTAGACATCCGTGAATCCGGTGAAATAGGGCCGTCCCCAGGCATAAGGAACGCCGGTTCCGACGAACTCGGCCCAGTAATCCGAGCGCACGTAGCCCTCGGAAGGACCGCCGCCGGAGTAGAACATGACGACGATGCCGTCGACGTCGGCGTCACGCAGGATGCCGGTGGCCACCTCGACGTCGATTTCGCCGCGTATGCCGCCGCCGAAACCGGGCAACCGGCTGGACGGAACCGCGGGCGAACCCCGGTCCACCAGGATTTTCGCGACATCGACTTCAACGGCCTCGCGCATCAGCGCGTCGGGAAGCACCGCGATCACGGCCACCTTGTCGGGCCGGCTTTCAATGGGCTGCTCGGGTTGCCAGCTGTCGACGACGCGCGTCTGTGCGCATGCCGTAAAAAACAGGGGTACAAGCACCAGGAGTGTGAGGAGCCGGCCAACGCGGCCGCAAGTCATATAAGGCATCAAAATTCCGCTGAACGTGAAAAGGCGCATGTTAACCCAAGCGGCATTGCAAACCTAACATGGGGTGTGCGGCGGCCGGCGGCGATACGGATGGGCTGCCTACTCTTCCTCGATCGACAGATCCAGGTCTTCGGCCCGGTGGCAGGCGACCCAGTCGCCTTCTTCCATCTTGCGCAGGGCCGGCACATCGGCCTCGCAGCGCTTGACCCGGTAGGGGCAACGGTCGTGGAAGGTGCAGCCCCTGGGCCGGTCGAACGGCGAAGGCATGTCCCCGGTCAACCAGTTCTCGCGGCGCGCCTCCGCTGCGAGTTTCGGGTCGGGCAGCGGCACCGACTTGATCAGGGCATTGGTATAGGGATGCAGCGGCTTGCGGTACAGGCTTTCCTTGCAGGAGACCTCCATCGCCTGGCCCATGTAGATCACCATCACGCGATCGCTGATGTGACGCACCACGGACAGGTCGTGCGCGATGAAGATCAGCGCGAGGCCGAGTTTTTTCTGCAGGTCCTTGAGCAGGTTGACGACCTGCGCCTGGATGGACACGTCCAGCGCGCTGACCGGCTCGTCGCAGATCAGCAGGCGCGGGTTCAGGACCAGCGCGCGCGCGATGCCGATGCGCTGGCACTGCCCGCTGGAAAATTCGTGCGGGTAGCGGTTGATCTGGTTGGGCAGCAGGCCGACCATTTTCATCATGCCCCGCGTGCGCTCGTCGACCTGCAGGCGGTCCATGTTGGGGTAAAAGTTCCACAGCGGCTCGGCGATGATGTCGCCCGCGGTCATGCGCGGATCGAGCGAGGCCACCGGGTCCTGGAAAACGATCTGCAGCTCCTTGCGCCGCTGCCGCATGGATTCTTCGTCCAGCTCGGTCAGGTTTTCACCCAGCCACATGACCCGGCCGCGCCCCGGTTTTACCAGCCCCAGAATGGCCCGCGCCAGTGTCGATTTACCGGAAGCGGATTCGCCAACGATGCCCAGCGTCTCACCGGCGAACAGTTCGAAGCTGATGCCGTCGACGGCCCGGTTGCGGCGTTCCTGCCGATGAAACAGGCCGCCAGTCACGCTGTTGAAGGTCACCGTCAGGTCCTGCACGCGGAGTACGGGCTTTTTCATTCAGCCTTCTCCCCGCCGTCGCCGGCGACCGCTTCCCGCAGCACGGCTCCTTCCGGCCGCAGAACGCAGCGGGAACTGCGGCCGTCTTCCGTCTCCCACACCGGCGGCGGCTCGAGACAGGCCGCTATCGCCTGGCTGCAGCGGTCGCGAAAACGGCAGCCATCCGGCAGTTCGAGCAGGTTGGGCGGGTTGCCCGGGATGGCGTGCAGGTCGTCCGTATCCAGCCGGTCCAGGCGGGGAACCGACGCCAGCAGCCCCTGGGTGTAGGGATGGCGCGGATCGTAAAAAATCTGTTCGGCGGTGCCCGTTTCGACGACTTCGCCGGCGTACATCACCATGATCCGGTCGGCGACCTCGGCCACGACGGCCAGATCGTGCGTAATCATGATCAGGGACATGCGGGTCTTTACGCTCAGTTCCCGCACCAGCTGCATGATCTGCGCCTGCACGGTCACGTCCAGCGCCGTGGTCGGCTCGTCCGCGATCAGCAGGTCCGGCTCGCACAGCAGGCCCATCGCGATCATCACGCGCTGCTGCATGCCGCCCGAGTACTCGTGCGGGTACTGCCGGATGCGCTCCTCCGCATCCGGAATACGCACCGCGTGCAGCATTTCGACGGCGTGCGCCCTGGCTTCGCTGCGCTTCATGCCCTGGTGATGCCGAAGCACCTCGACCATCTGCGTCTCGATGTTCAGGTAGGGGTTCAGGGACGTCATCGGGTCCTGGAAGATCATCGCGATCTTGCTTCCCCGGATACGGTTCAGCTCGGCCGTTTTCATGCCCATGAGCTCCTCGCCCCGAAAGCGCGCCGAGCCGCGGGCGCGGCCGTTCTCGGCCAGCAGCCCCATGATGGCCATCATCATCTGGCTCTTGCCGGAACCGGATTCCCCCACGATCGCGAGCGCTTCTCCGGGTTCCAGCGAGAAATCGAGACCCGTAACGGCGCGGACCACGCCTTCCGGCGTTTCGAATTCGACCTCGAGTCCCTTGACGTCCAGCAGGGCCATCAGAGGTGGTCCTTCGGGTCGAGCGCGTCGCGCATGCCGTCACCGAGATAATTGAAACAGTACAGCGTCACGGTCAGGAAGGCCGCCGGAAACACCAGCGTCCAGGGAGCGGACTCCATGTCCTGGGCGCCGTCATTGATCAGTGCGCCCCAGGAACTCATCGGTTCCTGCACGCCCAGCCCGAGGAAACTCAGAAAAGACTCGACGAGAATGACCTGGGGAATCGTCAGCGTGACGTAGACCATCACGACACCCAGCAGGTTGGGGACGATGTGACGGCGAATGATGGAACGGTGATCGACGCCGCAGGCCTGGGCCGCCTCCACGAACTCGGTGTTTTTCAGGCTGAGCGTCTGGCCGCGCACGATGCGCGCCATGTCGAGCCAGTTCACCGCCCCGATGGCCACGAATATCAGGATGATGTTGCGCCCGAATACGACCATCAGGAGGATCACGAAAAACATGAACGGCAGCGCGTAGATGACGTCGACAAACCGCATCATGATGCGGTCCGTGACGCCGCCGTAGTAACCGGCGATGGCACCGTAACCCACACCGATGACCAGGCTGACCAGGGTCGCGATCAGGCCGACCAGCAGCGAGATGCGTCCGCCTTCGAGTGTGCGGGCCAGGATATCGCGCCCGACCGGGTCGGTACCGAACCAATGGCCGGTCTCCAGGCTGGGCGGTGCAGACGTATGGTCCCAGTCGGTGAAATCGGCTTCCCAGGGAACGAGCCACGGCCCGAATACGACGGCCAGGATCATCAGGGTCATGATGACGCCGCTGACCAGCGCAGCGCGGTTTTTCAGCAGGCGGTGCCAGGCATCTGTCCACAGCGAGCGGCCACGCACATCTTCCGGCTCCATCGCCCGCGCGAATGCGTCTTCAACCGAGGGGGCCGGGTTCGATTTTTCGCTCACCGTATCTCCTCGAATCCGATTCGGGGGTCCAGCCAGGCATACAGCAGGTCGACCACGAAGTTGAGCAGGATGATGATGATGCCGTAGAAAACGACGACGCCCATCACCAGCGTGTAATCCCGGTTCAGCGCGCCCTGCACGAAGTAACTGCCCAGCCCCGGGATTCCGTAAATCCGCTCGATCACGACCGAACCCGTGATCATCACGGCCGCGGCCGGCCCCAGGTAGGAAATCACCGGCAGAAGGGCCGGTTTCAATGCATGGCGAAGCACCACGACGTGCTCGGCAAGCCCCTTGGCACGGGCCGTTCGAATGTAATTGCTGTGCATCACTTCGATCAGGCTGCCGCGCGTCAGCCGGGCGATGTAGGCCACCGCCGGCAGGGCGAGGGTAAGCACCGGCAGGATCATGCTCTGCCAACTCCAGTCCCAGCCGCCGGCGGGAAGCCAGCCGGCGTATATCGCCAGGACCAGGATCAATAGCGGCGCGATGACGAAGTTGGGCACCGAGATACCCAGCATGGCGACGCCCATCAGCGAGTAGTCGATCGCGGTATTCTGGCGCAGCGCGGCGTACATGCCGATTCCCGTTCCGACAAAAAAGGCAATGAGTATGGCCAGCCCGCCGACGGTTGCCGAGGCCGGGAATCCCCGCGCGATCAGCTCGTTGACGGACCAGTCCGGGTAGCGGAACGACGGGCCGAAGTCCCCGGTGACGACGTCGCCGAGGTAGCGGAAGTACTGGTGCAGAATAGGTTCGTCGAGATGGTACTTGGCTTCCAGGTTGGCGCGAACTTCCGGCGGCAGCGTGACTTCTCCGTCGAACGGGCCGCCCGGCGCCACGCGAATGAGGATGAAAGCGATCGTGATCAGCAGCAGCAGTGTCGGAACCAGGCCGATCAGCCGGGTTG
>JASFSI010000020.1:0-12188 GCA_050114495.1 Lysobacterales bacterium
AGTGCTTCTTCGAGCTTGCGTACGCGCTTGTTCACCACGGCCCGTGAGACGCCCGTTTTTCGGGCTGCGGCGGCAAAGCCTCCGGCTTCCACGACCTGGCAAAAACTTCGCATCCCCTCGAGCATGTCCATCTATTGTCTCCATTTTGGATACAGAATGATTCTATTTTGCCATATTGTTAACTATTCAAAAACACTCCAGAATAGATGCATCTATCAATAAAAGCTGGAGAACACGCATGATCACGATCAGACCTTCAGAGACGAGAGGCTCAGCCAACTTCGGCTGGCTGGACAGCAAGCACAGCTTTTCCTTCGGTCACTACTTCGACCCGCAGCACATGGGCCACGGCCCCCTGCGGGTGATCAACGAGGACAAGGTAAAGCCGGCGCAGGGCTTCGGCACGCACGGGCACCAGGACATGGAAATCATTTCCTACGTGCTGAAAGGCGCGCTGGAACACAAGGACAGCATGGGCAACGGCTCCGTCATCAAGCCGGGTGACGTGCAACGCATGAGCGCCGGCACCGGCGTGCGGCACAGCGAGTACAACGCTTCAGACTCGGAAGACGTGCATTTCCTGCAGATCTGGATCCTGCCGGAACGCAACGGCATCGAACCCGGTTACGAGCAGACCCACTTCAGCCGCGAGGACAAGCTCGACCGCCTGCGCCTGGTCGCCTCGCGCGACGGCCGCGACGGCTCCGTCACCCTGCACCAGTCCGCGGATATCTACGCCAGCGTGCTGCAAAGCGGCGGCAGTCTCGCCCACCGCATCGAGGACGGCCGCAAGGGCTGGGTTCAGGTCGTTCAAGGCAGCCTGGAACTGAACGGTCAACGACTGAACGCCGGTGACGGCGCCGCGCTGGAGGGCCCGCTGGACCTGGTCATCGGCAGCGGCGAGGAAACCGAGTTCCTGCTGTTCGACATGGCCGCCTCGCCGTCGCACTGAGACCCGACCGGAAACCATGCAAATGAGCAACATATCCGCGCAGGTCGTCGATCAAACCCTCGAGCCGAACGTGACCGACCTCGGTGAATTCAGCGTGCGTCGCCTGCTGCCGTCCGCGACAAGGCGCATGGTTGGCCCATTCATCTTCTTCGATCACATGGGGCCGGCCGAATTTCCGCCGGGCAAGGGCATCGCGGTCCGCCCGCACCCGCACATCGGTATCGCGACCATCACGTACCTGTTCGAGGGCGAGATCATGCACCGCGACAGCCTGGGTTATACGCAGGCGATCCGGCCCGGCGCCGTCAATCTGATGACGGCAGGCCGCGGCATCGTGCATTCCGAGCGTGCCGGCGAGGACCTCGACCGGCACTCGAGATTGCACGGCATCCAGTCCTGGATTGCGCTGCCCGACAGCGAACAAGAACGCGAACCGGCTTTCACGCACTTCCCGGCGGCAGACCTGCCCGTCATAGAACGGGAGGGCGTGCACATCAGGCTGATCATGGGCGAGGCTTTCGGCCAGAAATCACCCGTCACCCGGTATTCCCGCACCTTGTATGCGGACTGCCTGCTGCAGGCCGGCGCCGTCATCGAGTTCCCGAACGAAGAGCGCGAGCAGGCGCTATACGTGGCCGAAGGCGAAGTGAGCATTGAGGGTCGGTCATTCGTCGGCGGTCAAATGGTGCTGCTGCGCCCGGGCCGCCCGCTTGCGGTCCGCTCCGGTATCGACAGTCGGCTGATGCTGATTGGCGGCGACCCGCTGGGCCGGCGCCATATTTCCTGGAACTTTGTTCACAGCTCAAAAGAGCGCATCGCACGGGCCGGCGAGGACTGGCGCGCCGGGCGCTTTCCGCACGTGCCCGGAGACGACGAATTCATCCCTTTACCCGAATGAAAAATGACCTGGAGACAACTCATGAGCAACAGAAACGCAACTGCCGACCACCCCATACACGAATTGTTGGTAAAACGGCACAGTCCCTACGCCTTTGACCCAGAGCGGAGCGTCAGTGAGAGCGACGTCGCCGCGCTGTTCGAAGCGGCGCGCTGGACCATGTCCTCCTACAACGCCCAGCCCTGGCGCTACGTCGTTGCATCCCGCGACCGTGATCCGGAGACCTGGCGCAAAATCCACGAGGTGCTGGTGGAAGGAAACCAGCCCTGGACGCTGAACGCAGCGGTGCTGGCCCTGGGCGTGCTGCGCAGGAGCTTCGAGCACAACGGCAAGCCCAACAAGGCGGCGGCGCATGACCTGGGCGCGGCCTCGGCCATGCTGACGGTGGAAGCGACCGCGCGCGGCCTGGTGGTGCACCAGATGATCGGGGTCGAACCGGAAAAAGCCCACGAAGCATTCGGGCTCGGCGAGGACGAGGAGGTGTTCACGGCGCTGGCGATCGGCCACGAGGGCGGCCTCGACCGGCTGGATGAAACCTACGCCGAGCGCGACCGCGCGCCCCGGACACGCAAGCCGCTGTCGGAAATCATCGTCGGCGGATCGTTCTGACGACCGGACCGGCGCCGAAGCATTCCGGCGCCGGTCATCGCAAATGATTCAGCGCGCGTTTTCCAACGCCGCGATGCGTTCTTCCAGCGGCGGGTGGCTGAGAAACAGTTTTTTCAGCCCGCCGGCGAAGCGGCCGGAAATACCGAAGGCGGCAAATTCACCGGGAAGGTCCTGCGGCTCGTGCGCACGCTGCAGCGCCTTCAGGGCAGCGATCATCTGCTGGCGTGACGCGAGGCGCGCCCCGCCCTCGTCCGCGCGGAATTCGCGACGGCGCGAGAACCACATCACGATCGTGCTGGCCAGGATGGACAGGAACACCTGCGCGACGATGCTGGTAATGAAATACGCCGGTCCGTAACCCCGTTCGGTCTTGAACACCACGCGATCGATGACGTGACCAATCACGCGGGAGAGAAAAATCACGAAGGTGTTGACGACGCCCTGCAGCAGGCCCATGGTGATCATGTCGCCGTTCGCGACGTGCGCCACCTCGTGACCCAGCACCGCTTCGACTTCCTCGGGACGCATGTTCTGCAGCAGGCCCGTGCTGACCGCCACCAGCGCATTGTTACGGCTCATGCCGGTGGCGAAGGCATTGGGGTCGGGAGACTGGAAAACGCCCACGTCCGGCATGCCAATGCCGGCCTCTTCGGCCTGGCGGCGCACCGTGTCGACCAGCCAGCGCTCGGCGTTGTTGCGGGGCTCCTCGATGAGCTGCACACCCATCGCGCGCTTGGCCATGAACTTGGACAGCGCCAGTGAAATGAAGGAACCGCCAAAACCGATCACGGCCGACATGACCAGCAGCGCCCCCAGGTTCAGGTCGACGCCGTTCTCGGCCAGGATGCCTTCCAGCCCCAGCACCTGGAACACGATGCTGATCAGCACCAGCACGGCGGCGTTGGTCGCCAGGAAAAGCAGAATTCGCATCATCGCAGTTCGTTGCTCCGTGTGAACAGGTTACGGGCTATTAAATCCGCTCCCGCAGAATGAATTTCAAGTAGGCCCTCGCCTCAATCCAGCGCGGTCAGGGTCGTGACCGGGTGACGGGGGCGCTCGACGTCGGCCTCGTAGTAAGCCTGCATTTTCGGTGCGAGCTTCGAAAGGCGCTCCTGCCGGTTTTCCGGACTCGGGTGCGTGCTCAGGAACTGCGGCGGCGTTCCGCCCAGTGCGCCCATCTTTTTCCACAGAGTGGCGGCCGCGGCAGGGTCGTAGCCGGCCTTGGCGGCGAGTTCGATACCGATCCGGTCGGCTTCCGTTTCCGCGGAACGGCTGTTCGGCATCGTCACGGCCAACGCTGCCGCCGTTGCCGCTGCGGCCGTGGCCGCCCCATGGTTATCCGCCATTACGCCCACCACGGCCACGCCGATGCCGCTGGCAATGGCGACCGACATTTTTTCCGCCGTGTGATTGGCGAGCGCATGGCTGATTTCATGGCCCATCACCTGCGCGATCTCGTCGTCGCTGGGCTGAACCTGGTCGATCAGCCCGGTGTAGATCGCCATGCGGCCGCCGGCCATGCACCACGCGTTGACCGTTTCCGGATCCTCGATCACGGCCACGCTCCACTCCCAGTTGGCGGTCTCCGGCCGCAGGATGATGGCCTGCGCCACCAGGCGGCTGGTGATGTCATTCACACGCCGGACCAGCGCCTTGTCGTTCGACAGCTTGCCCTCTTCTCGCAGCTGGCCGACGGTTTGAACATAAGCCTGCTTCGACTCGGAAATCGCCATGTCTTCCGACACCAGCATCAGCTGGCGGCGGCCCGTCGGGCTGGTGGCGCAGGCAGCCAGCAGAACCACCAACAGGCAATAAGTGACCAGGCGTGTAATCGATTGATTCATGGCGTCATCATGCTCCAGGGATACCCAGCGCCAGACTTTCGCACCTGTTCATTACAAACGCAATCCTTGGCCCCAAAAAAAAAGGCCGCCCCTCGAGGGAAGGGGGCGGCCCGGGAATGAACCCTTCGCGGGACGAAAGGGTTCAGGGGGAGGAGACCGTGGTGACCAGCAAAAAACAGATCGCTGTCTCTCAAAAATGTACATGTATTGTACATCTATTAACCCATTTTTGCAAGATGCGAATAAAAACTATTTAATACAGTATTTTATATCGTATATCTAATATTTTAAAGATAATTAATATATTTTATGTACAGTTAATACAAGTCTTTTAGACCAGGCTGTGCCGCTATTGTTCAGGATGCCGCGCAAATTAACAGGGGTCAGGCCCGGTGCTTGCGATATTCAACTGCTGCTCTAAACTGGGCCCCTTCGACCCCGGGCAGCACCGTCACATGAGCCAACACCTTCCCAAGGCGTTCAGCGAGTCAACCGACCTCAAGCGCGACCTCGGGTTGATGGAAGCGGTCTCGATTGTCATCAGCCGCATCATCGGGTCCGGCATTTTCCGAACCCCCGCGCCGATCATGGCGCTGGTCGGCTGCACCTCGCTGTTCGGCCTGGTCTGGGTGCTGGGCGGGCTGGTCACGATTTTCGGCGCGGTCATCTACGCCGAACTGGCCGCCATGATGCCGCGCTCGGGCGGCCCCTACGAGTACCTGAAAACGGCCTATCACCCTTTCTGGGCCTTTCTGCGCGGCTGGGCGATGTTCTTCGTCTCGGAAACGGCGTCCATCGCTGCCGTGGCCCTGATTTTCGGTGAATACCTGAACGCGCTGTGGATCATCGTTTACGGCGAGCCGTTCAACCGCGCGATTCTCTACGGCGTCGCCCTGGTCACGATCTGGGGCCTGACCTGGGTGAACCTCTACGGCGTGCACCTGAGCGGCATGGTCCAGAACTTTTTCGGCGCGATCAAGGTCATCGCCGTGGGCAGCATCATCGGCGTCGCCTTCACTTCCTGGAGCACCGGCAACTGGAACAATTTCTTCGACCCGATGCTGCCGGAGGCCTGGACCGGTTCGACCATCCTGGTGGTCGGCGCGGCCATGCGCTACAGCTTCTTCGCCTTCAGCGGCTGGGAGGGCGCAACGTACATCGCCGAAGAAATCAAGAATCCGCGGCGCAACCTGCCGCTATCCCTGTTTATCGGCATCGGCGGCGTAATGTTCCTCTACCTGGGTGCCAACGCGGCCTACCTGTTCCAGCTGCCCCCGGCAAAGATCGCCGAATCACCCTGGGTCGCAACCGAGGTCATGACTGTCGCCATGGGCGCATCGGGCGGCATCCTGATCTCGGTCGCCGTGATGCTCAACACCTTCGGCAACGTCAGCACCCAGATTCTCTGCAAGGCGCGCGCCTGGCACGCGATGGCGCGTGACGGCATGTTTTTCGACTGGTTTGCCAGGCTGCATCCGAAATACCGCACGCCGAACAACGCCCTGATCGGCCAGGCGCTCTGGGCCACGGTGCTGCTGACCTTCGCCGTGCTGGCGGAAAACTCCTACGAGATCATCATCGATTTCTTTTCGGCCACTTCAACGGTGTTCAACATCATGGTGTTTGCCGCCGTATGGGTCATGCGCAAAAAATTCCCGGATGTGGACCGCCCCTACCGGGCCTGGCTGTATCCCTGGAGCCTGGTAGGCATCCTCGCAATTTATTTCGCCTTTCTCGTGATCACGCTGATCACGGCGTTGGTGCCCTCGCTGTTCGGGCTGGGGCTGACGGCCTCGGGCGCTGTCTATTATTACTTCAAGGTCGTTCGGGGCGGCGCTGCCGAGAAACTCGACGGGTCGGCCTGAAGCTCACTCGAAGCCCCGGCGGCTCAGGTCGGGACCGGTCGCCGCCGCGGCCAGGCCGTTTGTGGACGGCACCGATGAAAGCACAGGCTGGGCGTGCATGTGCCGCGCTGCGCCCAGCATGAAGCGCTGACCGGGGCGCGCCACGCTGAAGCCGGCCGCGACCAGGCGCTCGGCAGCGGCTTCGGATTCGTAGTGGTAGAGCACCAGGCGGTCACGCAGGTCGGCCTCGTACTCCCGCAGCACATCGTCCAGGCCGGTATGCGACGGATTACCTTTCAGCGAGCAGTCGTGAAAGATACGCTCGCCGCTGCTGGCATAGTGACGCAGCACTTCCGGAACGGGACGCGTATCCCCGGTGTACAGGAAGTGTCCGGGCAGCCGCAGGCCGTGTGCAAAACCCGGGGCATGGTGCCGGACTTCGAACACGTCGAACCAGTGATCTTCGTGCCAGAATCCCGGTGCGACCGGGATCACCTGGAAACGGTCCCAGAAATTCTTTCGGCCCTCGGCCAGGGACTGCGGCAGATTGCCGATGCGCTCGTGCAGCTGGCGAACGACCGGCGCGGGAACGTAGAGGCGCACAGGCTTCGCCTGGCCCAGCGCGATGCGGCCATGCAACTGCTCCAGGCCGCTGATGTGATCCAGGTGCACGTGCGTGATAAAAATCGCCCGCGGCCACTCACCATAACGGTGATGAAAACGAGGCAGCGCATCCTGACCGCAATCGATCAGTAATGCGGGCTGCTCGTTGCGTTCAAGCACTGCCGCGGAATGGCCCAATGTGCCGCCGTTGGAAGCCCCCGTTCCGATGAATCTGAGCGCCCAGCCCTGCTGCATGTTTCTACTCCGTTCAAAGCCCTGAAATGATTCATTGAATCGGCATTATCAAGGACGCTTGTGAAATCTTCGTGAAGCCCGGACAAATCAAAAAAAAAGCGTTAACCTGTGCTTCCAAACCAGACGACACGCACCATGAAAACCCTTTACTACAAGATCAGAGCCGTTGGTGTCACCCTGCTGCTGCGCCTCCTGCCGCGCAATATGCCGGTCGTTTATTCCGGCGCCGGTTCGTCCCTCACCCTGTGCCGGCTGGCCAAGTCGCTGGGCTATTCACGCGTGCTGCTCGTGACCGACCGCTTTCTTGCCGAATCCGGGTTGTTGAACGAACTGCTTGCAGAGCTCGCAGCGGCGCAAATCGAGTGCACCGTTTTTGACGGCGTGGAACCGGACCCCGCCTTTGAGCAGGTCCAGGCCGGGGCGGCCCGCCTGAAAGAAGCCGGCTGCGAAGCCGTGTTCGCGGTTGGCGGCGGTTCGGTGCTGGACGCAGCCAAGATGATCGCGATCCTGCATCGAAACCCGGGCGACCTGAAATTTTTCGATGGCATACAGAAAGCGAAGCGGCCCGGCCTGCCGGTATTCGCAGTGCCGACCACCGCCGGCACGGGTTCGGAAACGACGCCGGTATCGGTGATCACCGACAGCGCCAGTCACCGCAAAATCGCGGTCGCGGACGGCAAGCTCGTGCCGCACTACGTCGCGCTGGACCCGAACCTGATGAAATCCATGCCGCCGCACATCACGGCATCCACGGGCATGGACGCACTCACACACGCGGTCGAGTCCTGGCTGTCAAAAGCATCGACACCGGCGAGCCGGGAGCTGGCCGGAACCGCCACGCGGCTTATTTTCGAATACCTGCCGCGGGCTTTTGAAAACGGCGAGGATATCGAGGCACGCGAAGCGATGGCGCTGGCCGCCTTTTATGCCGGAATCGCTTTCGGCCGCACTTCGGTCGGCTACGCGCATGCCATTGCACACCAGCTCGGCCGGGTCTGCGGCACGCCGCACGGTGACGCCAACGCCATGGTCCTGCCGGAAGTGCTGACGGCCTACGGACCCTGCGTGCATGAACTGCTGGCCGAACTCGCGGATACCGCCGGCATCGGGAAGACCGGCGCGAACGCCGCAGCGCGGGCCGGGCAGTTGATCGATCACGTTACACAGCTGCGTGCCGGCCTGGGCATGTCGCTGAAACCGCGCGGGCTGAAAAAGGAAGACCTGCCGGCGATTGTTCGGGCGGCACGCGCCGAGGCGGGCGATCTGTACCCGGTTCAGCGCTACTTGTCCGGATCCGAGCTGACCCGTATCCTCGATAACATGCTGCCGGCTGCATGACACGTGCCCGCGGCACAATGAATCGATCCACACCAACGCTGAAACCGACCAGGAGAGCACATAATGAAACGAAGTAAATTCCTTTTCCTTTCCGCACTGTTCGTCGCGATGGCCGGCCTGTCCTGCAACCTCTTTGCAGCTCATAACGCTTATTGCGAGGTCAAGAATGACGGAGAAAAAGCCAAGAAAGCGACGGGCCACTGCACGTTCATCGACGAGGGAGACCGAATCACCCTCGAACTGACGAACGGCGATCGCTTCGACATGCAACGCAAGGGCAGCAAGAAAAACCAGTTCAAGGACCAGAAGGGCCGCCCGGTGCAGCGCAACGAAAAGAAAAACGGCGAGGTCAACTTCAAGTGGGAGCACCGCCACATCTCGGTGATACCGGACAAGTCATAAGCTGACCACCTGCTCTTTGCACGGCCAACCGCCCCGCCCGGGCCCAGCCCGGGCGGGGTTTTTTCGTTCAAATCATGACGAGCCCTCTCGCCCGCGACCTATCGTCATGGCATAGTTCTCAAATGACGACGGGCATCGTTTTTGACATCAAGCGCTTCTCGATCCACGACGGGCCGGGAATCCGCACGACCGTGTTTCTGAAAGGCTGCCCGCTCCACTGCCCCTGGTGCCACAACCCCGAAAGTCAGCACCCGGACCCCGACGTGATGCTGTACCCGGGACGCTGCATCGCCTGCGGATCCTGTGTCGACGCCTGCCCGGAACACGCCATCTCGAGGGATGATGAAGGAAAGGCCGTCACCGACCCGGCGCTGTGCAAGCGCTGCGGCACCTGCACGGAGCATTGCTACGCCGAGGCGCGTCAGCGCGTCGGCCAGGAAATGACCGTCGAGGAAGTCGTGGAAGAGGTCGAACGTGACCGGGATTTTTACGAGGAATCCGGGGGCGGAGTCACCTTGTCGGGCGGTGAACCGCTTGCCCAGAAAGTATTTGCACTGGAACTGCTCCGCGCGCTCAGGGAGCGGGGAATCCGCACCGCGGTAGACACCTGCGGCGCGGTTAGCTGGAGCGTTTTTGAGGCGGTCCGCCCGTACACCGACCTGTTCCTCTACGACATCAAGCACATGGACGATGCCGCGCACCGCGAAAATACCGGTGCAGGCAATCGCCGCATACTGGAGAACCTGGAAAAACTCTCGGCGCTTGGACACGCCATCTCGTTGCGGTTCGCGCTGATCCCGGGCATCAACGACGACGAGGAAAACATCCGGCGGACCGGCGCTTTTGCGGCGGCGCTGCCCAATCGCCATCCCGTCTCCGTGCTTCCGTTCCACGCGGCGGCCGGGGAGAAGTACAAACGGCTGGGCCAATCCTATACATTAGGAGACCTGGGGCCTCCGGAAGAGCACCGCATCGCCGGGGTCGCCCGCTTGCTCGAGGCTTATGACCTGGAGGTCAGGATCGGTGGATAAAGAATTCGACAGCGGCACCGTCGACGATTCCGGGCGTTACGAGAACGGGAAAACGCAGGGCCCGACGGCGCGCGTCAGGCGGTTGCGTCAGCAAAGCCTCGATGCCGAGCCGTGCATCTCGACCGAGCGCGCCGTGCTGATGACCGCTTTTTACCGGCAACCGCGAACGCTGGTGTCCGAGCCCGTGTGGCGAGCCCGGGCATTCAAACACCTGATGGAACACCGCACGATCTGCATCCTCGACGGGGAGCTGATCGTCGGCGAAAAGGGTCCGGAGCCGAAAGCAACACCGACCTATCCCGAGCTCTGCTGCCATTCGCTGAAAGATTTCGAAATACTCGACAGCCGCGAGAAAACGCCGTTTCGCGTCGCTGAGCGAGCCCGGCGCGAACAGGCCGAGACGGTCATTCCGTTCTGGCAGGGCCGCTCGATGCGCGACCGCATCCTGGAAGCGATGGCGCCGGAGTGGCACGAAGCCTACGAGGCCGGGGTTTTCACGGAATTCATGGAGCAGCGCTCGCCCGGCCACACCGTGCTCGACGACAAGATTTACCGCAAGGGCATGCTGGACTTTATCGCCGATATCGAGGCGGCGATGGACGGGCTGGACGACAGCGATGACCCGCTGGCCTGGGAGCGTCGCGAACAGCTGAAAGCGATGAAGATCGCAGCCGAGGCAATCATCACGCTGGGCCGCCGCCACGCCGAAGAAGCCCGCCGGCAGGCCGGGCTGGAAAAAAACGCGCAGCGGCGCGCCGAACTCGAGGAAATCGCGCGCATCTGCGAGAAGGTGCCGGCCAGGCGGCCCGACACCTTTCACGAGGCCCTGCAGTACTACTGGTTCGTTCACCTGGGCGTAACCAGCGAACTGAACCCCTGGGACGCCTTCAATCCCGGCAAGCTCGACCAGCACCTCGACCCCTTTTACCGGCGCGAAACCGCGGCCGGCACGCTGACGCGGCGCGCGGCGGAAGAACTGCTGCACTGTTTCTGGATCAAGTTCAACAACCAGCCGGCCCCGCCGAAAGTCGGCGTCACGGCTGCCGAGAGCAGCACCTACACCGATTTCGCGCAGATCAATACCGGCGGCGTGAAAGCGGACGGCTCCGACGCGGTCAACGAGGTGAGCTACCTGCTGCTCGACGTCATCGAGGAGATGCGCCTGCTGCAGCCGAGCTCTTCGGTGCAGCTGAGCAAGAAGAACCCGGACCGCTTCATGAAGCGCGCCGCGAGGATCATTCGCACCGGCTTCGGGCAGCCCTCGGTTTTCAACACCGAGGTCGTCATCCAGGAAATGCTGCGCACGGGCAAAACCCTGCAGGACGCCCGCAACGGCGGCACCAGCGGCTGCGTCGAGACCGGCGCTTTCGGCAAGGAGAATTACTGCCTGACGGGCTACTTCAACCTGCCCAAGATTCTCGAAATCACGCTGCACGACGGCGTCGACCCGCAAAGCGGCAAGCGCCTCGGACCGCCGACGGGCCGGGCCGCGGAATTCAACGACTACGACGAGCTGTTCGCGGCCTTTGCCCGGCAGGTCCGCCATTTCGTGGACATCAAGATCCGCGGCAACCAGGTCATCGAACAGCTTTACGCCCACCACCTGCCGGTGCCTTTCCTTTCCCTGCTGATCGACGATTGCATCGCCACCGGCCGCGATTACCACGCCGGTGGCGCGCGCTATAACACGAGTTACATTCAAGGGGTCGGCCTGGGCTCGATCACCGATTCGCTGAGCGCCATCCGTCACCACGTTTTCAATGAAAAAAGCGTGTCGATGACAGAGCTCCTGGACGCCCTCGACTCGAACTTCGACGGACAGGAGCGGCTGCGGCAGCTGCTGCTCAACCGCACGCCGCGCTACGGCAACGACGACGACCGCGCCGACGACATCATGCGCGAAGTGTTCGAGGTCTACTTCAACGCGATCGACGGCCGGCCGAACAGCAAGGGCGGCAGCTACCGGATCAACCTGCTTCCGACCACCGTGCACGTCTACTTCGGCTCGGTAATCGGCGCGATGCCGGATGGCCGCCGCGCCGGAAAGCCGCTTTCGGAAGGCATTTCCCCGGTCCAGGGCGCCGACCGCAAGGGTCCGACCGCGGTACTGCGGTCCGCGGCGAAAATGGACCACACGCGCACCGGCGGCACGCTGCTGAACCAGAAGTTCACGCCCCAGGTGCTCAAAGACGAGGAAGGCCTGGACAAGCTGGTCCAGCTGGTACGGGGCTATTTTCGCCTCGATGGACACCACATCCAGTTCAATGTCGTGGACGCCGAAACCCTGCGCAAGGCCCAGGCCAGCCCCGAGGAATACCGCGACCTGATCGTGCGCGTCGCCGGCTACAGCGATTACTTCTGCGACCTCGGTGACGCCCTGCAAGAAGAAATCATCACGCGCACCGAGCACGA